>CANQSN010000115.1 GCA_947626505.1 uncultured Lachnospiraceae bacterium | reverse complement strand
ATTCAGGCAGCATGTGCCTTTGGCTCATTCTGCTGTAAATGCTTTACCGGAGATACCCTTGTAGCAACAGAGGAAGGACAAACCAGAATAGACGAGATTGAAGTTGGTGATAAAGTCCTTGCAGAAAACATAGAAACCGGAGAGCAGGAATATAAGAAGGTCTTAAAGGTTTATGTTAAGGAAGCAACAGAATTAACCCACATCTCAACAGATGCAAAGCTTGATGAAGACAGGAACATAGACACCACAGCCAACCATCCATTCTATGTAGAAGACAGAGGCTGGGTAGCAGCAGCGGAGATTGAAGCAGGAGATAAGCTTCATACAGGTAATGGCGAGGTTGTAACGGTAACAGGAAATACAACGGAAAAACTAAGTAAGCCGATAAAGGTTTATAATCTTGAGGTTGAGGGTTTTCATACTTATTATGTGACGGAAGATGAAGTGCTGGTGCATAATATGTACAAATCAATAAATTGGAAAGGTTTTTCAGGAAAAAAGAATTCCGAAACTGGTTTAACTAAACTTCAAGAACACTATAAAAAACACGTTATTGATAACAAAGAATTTGGAAACATTTCTCAAAATGAATATTTGAGATTGGCAAAAACATTTGCCTTAGAGAATAATCCCCAATTTCAACAAAAACAGATTGGTAATATTTTAATAAAATATGATCCAGAAACTAGAAGAATGTTTATAGGACACATGGGGAAAAGAGAAATTAGATCTTTTTATATAGCAGATATGAGAGACGAAAATCCTTTTCAGACAGCAATTGATTTAGCAATCAAGATAACAGGAGATTGAGTGGTTTATGGATAGGGAAAATGCAATAAAATTAATTGTTCAAATTGAATTTGACAATATGTCTACTGAAAATAGAGAAGTAATGATAAATAATGTTTGGGGAGTGGATGAAAATGATGATATTTTTTCACTTTTATCTGAAGATTTAAAACATGAAATTTTAATGTATGATTTTCCACAAAGTGATTTAAGTTTAAGTAAATATGATATTTTGTTAAAATATTCTATTGAATTGAGTTATCGTGACTATACTAATTGTGAATTGCAGTGTGCTATAGAAAATATGACTGGTCAAAGGTATGATATTAGTGGTCAAGAGGGGAAAAAACATAAATACATATGTCCCTGTTGTCATAATTATACATTAGATTTTAGTGGAGAATATGATATATGTTATATGTGTGGTTGGGAAGATGATGGGAGTAACGAAGACAGCGAGTTTAGCCCTGTAAATCATATGACACTTGGAGAAGCCAAACGTATATATATATTAAAGAGTAAAAAGTAATTTTTTTCGTAAATTAAAAAATGACCAATGCCTTAGGGCAGAGTATGACATTCAGCTATGACAGCCTTGGAAATATTACAAAGCAGGTCAGCTATGGCGGAACCGTCACAAAGAACAGCTATGACAAGGATGGCAACTTAAGTGAGACCACAGTCACCAGTCCTGATGGAAAAAACATTGATAAGACAAGCTACCATTATAATAAGCTGGGACGTCTTACCAGCGTTACAGACGGGAGTGGAACCACAGCCTATGAATATAACAAAGACGGTCAGGTAACACAAAAAACAGATACAAAGGGGCAGACCATAACCTATGGTTATGATTCCTATGGCAGGAAAACCCTTGTAAAAACCCCCTTTGGTAAAACCAGCTATGCGTATGACTTACTTGACCGGGTGGTCCGTATCATAGACCGCAATGGAAAAGCAACAGCATACGAATATGATGCCATCGGCAATAAAAAAGCAGTAACCTATGCCAACGGAGTAACCCTTACTTACACCTACGATGCCTGTGGCAGATTAAAAGAAGAATGGATTACAGATAAAGACAGTAACACCTTATCAAAATATACCTACACCTTGGATGCCAACGGTAACCGCACCAAGCTTGAAGAAACCAACGAACAGGGAGATACGGTTGAAACAGGCTGCGGCTATGATGCCTTAAACCGGCTGACAAAAGAAACCATCAGGAAAGGTAAGGACAGCATAACCTACACCTATGGCTATGATGCGGTAAGCAACCGCACCGAAAAAAATGTAAAAATAACCGGAGACATAGAACAGCTGGCAGACGTTTCCTCTGGAATCTGTGACCTAAAAGAAGGAAAAACAACCTATACCTATAATGCACTAAACCAGCTTGTCACAGAAACCGCATCTGACGGTATCAGAACCTATACCTATAATGATGAAGGCAGCCTGATAAGGGCAGATAACACAAACGCCTCCGGTAAAAAAGCAGCCTATACATATAACAGCAAACAGCAGTTAATCCGCGCCACATTATCCGAAGGCAGCCATGCAGAGGTAACCAGTTACACCTATGACTACGAAGGCAACAGAACAGGCAAAGCCAAGGACGATACGGAGTACATTTATTACCTCAATGACACTGGGTGCAGTTATACAGAAGTCCTAGCAGAATATGACGAAAACGGAAAAGAGCAGGCGTACTACACAAGAGAAGATACAGACATTATCAGCATGGAGCGCAGTGCTGACGAAAGCAGTAACACATCTTCTGAAACAAAAACGGATGAAAATAAGCTACAAAACTCTGAAACAAAAACAGATGATAAACAAAAACAGATATGGTATTATAATACTGACGGACATGGAAATGTCAGAGCCTTAACCAACGAAAAAGGCAAAGTTACAGATACCTACACCTATGATGCATGGGGTAACCTGTTAAGCAAAACAGGAAGCACCACGAACGACTACCTCTACACCGGAGAACAATACAATGCTGAAACAGGCTTATATTACCTAAGAGCCAGATACATGAATCCAAGCACAGGAACCTTTATCAGCATGGACAGTTATCAGGGAAGCAACAGCGACCCGGTCACCCTGCATAAGTATCTGTATGCCAATGCAAACCCGGTTACGAACAAAGACCCGAGCGGATATTACTCGGTAGCGGAATGCAATGCAGCAATGGTATTAAACCCGCTTGCAAACCAGATGTTTTCAAACATCCTAAAACACACGCTGAATTTAATAAACAATGTCAATTCAAACCTTGCAGACGCCAGAAGGCTTTACAGCATTTTACAAAGTGTACAGGGCATGGAAGGCATAGAAAACGCATTAATTAAGCAGTGGATGGATGACATCCTAAGAGGCTTTGCCTTCAGTATGGTAATCAGCCTTGCATGTACGCCATTTTACAGTGTACGGGCCTTTATGGCAGGCTTCGGCTTTGGCAACTGGCTGAATCAGGTAGAGCAGGATATCAACAG
>CANQSN010000114.1 GCA_947626505.1 uncultured Lachnospiraceae bacterium | reverse complement strand
GTAAATTTAAAGCTTTGGGTTAAGGTGCGTAAGGAGTGGAGGGATAGCGATATTTTCCTGAAAAATTATGGATATGATAAGAGAGATATATGATAACTTTTGCATATCAGATGGGAGATGGCGTCCGCCTTTATAGGCGGCGAGCAACAAATTTGTATAAGCGGCGGGATTTGAAGTAAGTGTAATAAACAAGGAGTTACCATATTTTATATAACATAAATATGCGATGCGCAGGGGAAGATAATAGTAAAGGTTAAGAGTTTACTTTATGGATAGCTAAAAAAGGGTGAGTAAGGGGCGTAGCATATGGAAGATGCATGGAAACGATTTGAGGGAAGCGGTTCGGTTTATGATTATTTAAGTTATAAGATGGCGGAGAATATTCCTGAACATACATTTACTTATGGAAGAACGGATATGGCGTCAGGCAGTGCGGCAGTAGAAAAGGGTGAAACAGGGTATCATGAGTCAACTGATGAAGGTACATGGAATCGTGCTTTCCACGATGAATATCGGGGAGTATGACAAAAGAGTTGTATTGTTAACTAAGGAAAAAGGGAAAATGGTTATATTTGCAAGAGGGGCTAGAAAGATGAATAGCCCCTTTACCGCAGCTTGCGAGACATTTGTGTACGGTGAATTTACAGTGTATGAGGGAAAAAATTATAATTTAAACGCAGTGGTTATAGAGGATTTGTTTTCTGAGCTCAGGGGCGATTTACATACGTTGTATATGGGATTTTATTTTTGCGAAATGGCAGAATATTTTACTGTTGAGGGCAGTGCGGATGTGGATATGCTTAATACCTTGTATGTGGGACTTTGTACGCTAAGGCGCGGTCAGATGAGGCTTTCTTTGGTTCAGGCTGTATACGAGATAAAGATGGTTGCGTTGTTTGGGCTTATGATGGAAACTTTTAGCTGTGTGGCGTGCGGAGCTTTAGAGGGGGAAGAAGAACATGTGTTGACGCATTTTCAGAGTGAGAAGGGCGGCGCTCTTTGCGACAAATGCTCTAAGGGACTTGCGGCGGTAATGCCGATGGGAGCCTCAACTCTATATACGCTTCAATATATTATAAGCGCTCCGCTTACAAGGCTGTTTAGCTTTGATGTTAAGGACGAGGTAGAGAGGGAGCTTATTAAAATCAGTAGGGATTATCAGAGAGTGCATGTGAACCATACGTTTAAGTCGCTGGAATTTCTGGAATTACTGGTATGAAGTTTTAGGACTTGAAAATATATACAATTCAATGTACAATGGATTTTAATTCAGTAATTTATAAGAAAAGAGGTACATACATGGAAAAGACAATGGAAAAAATAGTTTCACTGGCAAAAGCAAGAGGATTTGTATATCCGGGTTCGGAGATTTATGGAGGACTTGCAAATACTTGGGATTATGGAAATATAGGAGTGGAGCTTAAGAATAATATTAAAAAGGCATGGTGGCAAAAGTTTATTCAGGAGAATCCCTATAATGTGGGTGTGGACTGTGCGATTTTAATGAATCCTCAGACATGGGTGGCTTCCGGTCATTTGGGAGGATTTTCAGATCCGCTTATGGATTGTAAGGAATGTAAGGAGCGTAACAGGGCGGATCATTTGATTGAGGAATATAACAAGGCAAATGGAATCGAGATAGAGGGCGGCATTGATGGCTGGAGTGACGAGCAGATGCAGAATTATATAGATGAGAAGAATATCTGCTGTCCAGCCTGCGGTGCGCACAATTTTACTGAGATTCGCTATTTTAATCTTATGTTTAAGACATTTCAGGGTGTGACAGAAGACGCAAAGAATACTGTATATCTCCGTCCGGAGACTGCGCAGGGAATCTTTGTTAATTTTAAAAATGTACAGAGAACAAGCCGCAAGAAGATTCCGTTCGGAATCGGACAAATTGGAAAGTCCTTTAGAAATGAGATTACTCCGGGTAATTTCACTTTCCGTACAAGAGAGTTTGAGCAGATGGAGTTGGAATTTTTCTGTGAGCCGGGGACGGACCTGAAGTGGTTTGAGTATTGGAGACAGTTCTGTATTGACTGGCTTAAAAAGCTTGGAATAAAGGATGAGGAAATGCGCGCCCGCGACCACAGCAAGGAGGAGCTTTGTTTTTATAGTGCGGGTACTACGGATATTGAGTTTTTATTTCCATTTGGCTGGGGCGAGCTTTGGGGTATTGCAGACCGTACCGATTATGATTTAACTCAGCACCAGAATACTTCAGGAGAATCTATGGAGTATTTTGACAATGAAAATGATAAAAAATATATTCCATATGTAATTGAACCGTCTCTTGGCGCGGATCGCGTAACACTGGCATTTTTGTGTTCGGCGTATGACGAGGAAAATATCGGCACTGAGGAAAAACCGGATATGCGGACGGTATTGCATTTCCATCCGGCGCTGGCGCCTGTTAAAATCGGCGTGCTGCCGCTTTCTAAAAAGCTTGGGGAAGGGGCGGAAAAAATATATACGGAGCTTTCAAAGTATTATAATTGCGAGTATGACGACAGGGGCAACATTGGAAAGCGTTACCGCAGGCAGGATGAAATCGGAACTCCATTTTGCGTTACTTACGATTTTGATTCCGAGGAGGATAATGCAGTTACGGTAAGAGAACGCGATTCCATGGAACAGGAGAGGGTTAAGATAGCAGACCTTAAGTCATATTTTGAAAAGAAATTTGAATGGTAGAATAAAAAGGCGATTGATGATGAGTCAGTCGCTTTTTGTTATTTTGAAGGGAAATTGCTTGAATGGATAATTAGGGTGTGTTATAATTTTTAAGCATTTATAGCAACAAAAGGAGGAATAATGATGCATAAACAGAAGTTTCTTAAATCAATTAAGGGACATATTACATTTGTTATTTTGATTAGTATTCTTGTTGTAATTATTGTGGCGGAGGGAAGCAGCGCGGCTATTGTCAGAAGGATTTTAATGGATGATACCAATTCGAGCCTTAAAGAAGAAGTTACATACAATTCACAGCAGATGAACGACTGGCTTGAAAACCAAGGCGATATCCAGCATACGATAAAGGAGTCTTTAGAGTATATGAACGATAAAGATCCTGATAGGATTATGGATTTCTTGGGAAGCGAGCTTTCAAACAATGAATATGCGCTTATGTATTATGTATGCTTTGAATACAATAAAAGCGTATTGCCGGCTGACCATTCAACGCTTGATTTAGATCCGACGGAGCGTGATTGGTGGAAGCAGGCAATGGAGAAAGGCGGACAGATATTCACTGCGCCTTATGTAGACTTTGCTACAGGACAGATGATTGTAAGTATTGCAGAACCTTTGACTATAGCGGGAGAGCAGGCTGTTGTTCTGGCGGATATAACTATTGATGAGTTAGTCGGATTAACAAGTAATATTAGCAGCGATAAGAACACATCGGCATTTTTGCTGGCAGCGGACGGAAGCGTTATAAGCCATAACAATAAAGATTATCTTCCTAAAGAAGAAGGGAATACCATATTGACAGATAAAGTTAAGATTAATCTTGAAGCTAAAGGGGTTACTCGTTTTAAGGATTATGATGGCAAAGAAAAATATACTTTTGTTTCATCACTTGATTCTACGGGCTGGAAGCTTGGTATTGCAAAGGATGCAAGCGTTATTAAAAGCCAAGTTCGGCAGTATTTGGTGATTCCTGTTATTATTGCGTTAGCAATGGCAGTTATAATAAGCATTTACATATTTGTTTTGGTTGGGCGGATGCTGCGTCCTATGGATCAGATGAAGTCGTTTATAAAAGAAAAGGTTATCGGCAGCAGTAACTGCAAGGAGATAGATTCCGAGGTAAAGGAGATAGGATATCTTATCAGCGAATTGGAAAACAGCTTTATTGGCACGATAAGACAGACTAAAAGCGAGACTGAGATAATACAGGACCGAATGAACGATACCACAGAAAAAATTACCAATATAAGCGAGAGCATTATGGATATAAGCGCTTGCATGGAGGAAACCGGAGCCAGCGTTGAAACCCAGACAGAGAGCATACGCAATATTGATGAAACATGTGACGATGTTGAAGCTGCGGTTCTTGATTTTACAAACCATGCTAAAGAGATTTCAGAGAAGGCTAAGGAGATTATTAAGCGCGTTGATGAAGTCGCTCCTGTTGTTATTCAGGATAAGGAGAATGCGATGGCAATAACGGAGAGCAGCAGGGAGAAGCTCAAGGAAGCTATACATAAGGCGCAGGTAATTAATCAGATTGAGGATGTTACAAACGCTATACAGAGCATTGCAGGGCAGACTAATTTATTAGCTTTAAATGCTTCTATTGAAGCGGCAAGAGCCGGAGAAGCCGGCAAAGGTTTTGCAGTGGTTGCAGATGAGATTAAGCAGTTAAGCGAGACAACAAATTTAGAGATTTCCAAGGTGAGCGACCTTACTAAGAAGGTTCTGGAAAGCGTGAAGGCGCTGAGTGAAGAAAGCGATAACATTATCCGTTTCCTTGACGAGGATGTCAGAAAAGATTACGAGACATTGGAGGAGATTGTTAAACAATATAAGTCGGATGCATCTTACTATGCAGACGTGAGCAGCTCTTTGGAATCAGGAGCGGTGGCGTTAAGCAGCAATATCAAAAATATAAATAATATTCTCACTTCAATTCATTTAAGTCAGGATGATTTGGATGCAGGTATTCAAAATGTAAATCAAAGTTTACAGAATATTACGGAGGCAAGCGAGACTGTTTCGGAAGAAACCTCAGCAGTGCTTGGCAGTGTAGAAACATTGAGCAGCACAATGGGTAAATTTAATATTTAATCGTCTTGAATTCATAATTTACTGTCCTGTTTAAGTCAGCTTAAGCAGGACAGTAATTTTTTGTTTGAAAATGATAAAAAAGGCTTTTAAAGAAGGAAAAATATGGTATAATAGTAGTAGTGGTTTGCTGTCCTTAGGTAGATTGCGCCTTTTGGCCAAGTTTTGGCGTATTACTAAGGGATGGACAGGCTTAAAATAATATTATTTTAGGAGGTATTTTTGAAATGGCAAACAAATGGGTGTATATGTTCAGCGAAGGTGACATGAGCATGCGTAATCTTCTGGGTGGTAAGGGCGCTAACCTTGCAGAGATGACTGATATCGGTCTTCCGGTGCCACAGGGATTTACAATTACAACAGAGGCTTGTACACAGTATTATGAGGATGGACGTAAGATTAATGATGAGATTATGTCTCAGGCTATGGAAGGCGTCAAAAAGATGGAGGAGATTAATGGTAAGAAGTTCGGTGATTTAAACAATCCGCTGTTGGTTTCTGTTCGCTCAGGTGCAAGAGCATCTATGCCGGGTATGATGGATACAATCCTGAACCTTGGTTTAAATGACGAAGTGGTTGCCGCTATGATTAAAGGCAATCCTGACCCTAAGTTCGAGCGTTTCGTATATGATTCTTATAGACGTTTCATTCAGATGTTCTCAGACGTAGTTATGGAAGTTGGTAAGAAGTATTTTGAACAGCTTATTGACAAAATGAAGGAAGAAAAGGGCGTTGAATATGATGTTGACCTTACTGCAGACGACCTTAAGACATTGGCTGAGCAGTTTAAAGCTGAGTATAAGAAGCAGCTTGGACAGGATTTCCCTTCAGATCCTGTAGAGCAGCTTAAGCTTGCTATTGAAGCTGTATTCCGTTCATGGGACAACCCTCGTGCGAACGTATACCGTCGTGACAATGATATTCCATATTCATGGGGTACCGCAGTTAACGTAATGCCAATGGTATTTGGTAACTTGAATGATGAATCCGGTACCGGTGTTGCATTTACTCGCGATCCTGCTACTGGAGAGAAGAAGCTTATGGGCGAGTTCCTTAAGAATGCTCAGGGTGAGGATGTGGTTGCAGGTGTTCGTACACCAATGCCTATTGCTCAGATGGAGCAGGAATTCCCAGAGGCATATGCCGAGTTTATCAAGGTTTGTGATATACTGGAGAATCATTACCATGATATGCAGGATATGGAGTTTACAGTAGAGAACAAGAAGTTGTTTATGTTACAGTGTCGTAATGGTAAGAGAACTGCTCAGGCTGCTCTTAAGATTGCGTGTGATTTGGTAGAGGAGGGACACAAGACAGAGGAAGAGGCAGTTGCTATGATTGATCCTCGTAATTTGGATACCTTACTTCATCCTCAGTTTGACGCTGCTGCATTGAAGGCGGCTACTCCAATTGGTAAAGGTCTTGGGGCTTCTCCGGGCGCTGCTTGCGGTAAGGTTGTATTTACTGCTGATGATGCAGAGGCTTGGAATGCAAGAGGAGAGAGAGTTGTACTTGTACGTCTTGAGACTTCACCGGAGGATATTACCGGTATGAAGGCTTCACAGGGTATTTTGACAGTTCGTGGCGGTATGACGTCACATGCTGCTGTAGTTGCTCGTGGTATGGGTACCTGCTGTGTATCCGGCTGCGGCGATATCAATATGGATGAAGAGAACAAGAAGTTTACGTTAGGCGGCAAGGAATTCCACGAGGGAGATTACATTTCCATTGATGGTACTACCGGTAACATCTATGAAGGGGATATTCCTACAGTTGACGCTTCTATTGCAGGTACATTTGGTACTGTTATGGCTTGGGCTGACAAGTACAGAACATTGAAGGTTCGTACTAATGCTGATACTCCGGCTGATGCTAAGAAGGCTCGCGAGCTTGGTGCAGAGGGTATTGGACTTTGTCGTACTGAGCATATGTTCTTTGAGGAGGACAGAATTGCTGCATTCCGCGAGATGATTTGTTCTGACACTGTAGAGGAGAGAGAAGCTGCATTGAATAAGATTCTTCCATATCAGCAGAGTGATTTCAAGGCTCTTTATGAGGCTCTTGAGGGTAATCCTGTTACAATTCGTTTCTTAGATCCGCCTCTGCATGAGTTTGTTCCTACTGAGGAGGCTGATATTAAGAAGCTGGCTGATTCACAGGGTAAATCTGTTGATGAGATTAAGAATATTATCAATTCATTACATGAGTTCAATCCTATGATGGGACATCGTGGATGTCGTCTTGCAGTTACTTATCCGGAGATTGCTAAGATGCAGACTAAAGCTGTTATACGTGCGGCAATAGAGGTTAAAAAGGCTCACTCTGACTGGAATGTAAAGCCGGAGATTATGATTCCGTTAGTATGTGAAGTAAAAGAGCTTAAGTATGTAAAGAGGGTTGTTGTTGAGACTGCCGACGAGGAGATTGCTGCTGCAGGTGTTGATTTAGAGTATGAGGTAGGTACTATGATTGAGATTCCGAGAGCTGCTCTTACTGCTGATGAGATTGCTGCTGAGGCTGATTTCTTCTGCTTTGGTACTAATGATTTGACACAGATGACATTTGGCTTCTCTCGTGATGATGCCGGTAAGTTCTTAGATGCTTACTATGATGCTAAGATTTTCGAGAATGATCCATTTGCTAAGTTAGACCAGACAGGTGTTGGTAAGCTGATGGAGACTGCTATCAAGCTTGGTAAGCCGGTTAATAATAAGCTTCATGTAGGTATTTGTGGCGAGCATGGCGGAGATCCTTCTTCTGTTGAGTTCTGCCATAAGATTGGTTTGGATTATGTATCTTGTTCTCCATTCCGCGTTCCTATTGCGCGTTTAGCGGCTGCGCAGGCGGCAATCAACGACAAATAGTAAAAAACAGATTTTTGCTTTACACGATTATCGTAGACCGTAACGATATGCGAGAATATATCGCAAACCATCCGGAAATATCTAAGATAAATAACTGGCTGGATTGTAAGTTACTGGTGTATGTGTGAATGTGAGAGGTATTTTTCCATTAGTAGGAAAGATACCTCTCTTTTTTGTGTCTAAAGTTTAGACATAAATAAGAGAGAGGGGGTTTAGGACATATAAAAAAGCCACTATGAAAAAAGTAATCGTTTATGTTTACACTCGTAGTCACAAGACCAATTCAGGAACAAGGCTTTCCCTCTTCATCTTTCTTCTTAGGCATAACATAATCCGCAGATGCACTTTCACCTCACTTGACCTTCATTTTATTAAGATATTGGTAGTGTTTTAACAATTTGCTGCATCTGCTGGATTTATGTCTAAAGTTTAGACAAAGAAAGGGGGAATGACTATGAATCATTTTATCAGCGGTAGTGCATTTATGATTCTACTTAAATACAGAATAGGAGAGTGATATGCATGGCTAAAATCCGTTTGCAAGGTAAAAAATCGGAATTGAAGCGGTTAATAAAAAGGCTGTCACATATTCCTTTTCTGGAAGTGACGGACGTGTCTGAACCGTATTTGAATACCGATAAGAAAACGTATCGTATCTATGGAAGCATGGAATTAAAACAAAAAGAAAGAAGGAATAAATCATGAGTAGAATCATAGCGATTGCCAACCAAAAAGGAGGCGTTGGCAAAACTACAACAGCTTTTAATTTAGGCGTAGCCTTAGAAAAGAAAGGTAAAAAGGTTTTAGCTGTTGACCTTGATCCGCAGGATGGAAATCTGACTGCATGTATGGGAATGACCAGTACAGAGAGCAGGACAATTACAGATTGGCTTTTTAGTATTATTAACCACCAGCAAAATGATTATTCAGTTTTTAAACCGCTTCACCATAGGGAGAAGCTGGACTTAATCCCCTGTGATGAAGACTTTGCATTGCTAAATCTGGAAATGAAGGAAAATGATACTTTAAAGCAATTTCTCAATGAGCTGGAAAAACACATCCAGTATGATTTTATCTTATTGGATTGTCCGCCAACACTTGGGATTACTACGGTCAATGCATTTGTTGCAGCTAATTCCGTATTAATTCCGACACTTGCCTCATATCTTCCGGCACGAGGAACACAATCCCTGCTTGGTATCATTAATCAAGTAAAATCAAACTTTAACCCTTGGCTTGACATAGAGGGAATACTGATTACTAATGTTGATACCAGATGCAGTTTTCCAATGCAGATGATAGAAATATTCAGAGAACAATATGGATCACATATTAAGATTTTTTCTGAATTTGTACCTCGAACTGTTAAGATTGAGGAGTCCAGTGCGATGGGCGTGAGTAACTTTAAACATAATCCAACAGGCAGGGCTACGGAAAGCTACATCAAGCTGGCAGAGGAGGTGATTCTCCATGGCAATTAACATAAAAAGTCAGGCTAGCATTCAGTTAAAGAATTTCAATGACATATTTAGTGCATCATCTTCAGAGGGAGAAAAAGATGTAATTACACGTATACCTCTAAATAAGCTGCATACATTCAGAGATCATCCGTTCAGAGTGGAAATGGATGAAGCTATGGAAGAACTTTGCCATTCCATTAAAGAAAATGGGGATGTAAATGAACCTATTCTGGTTCGTCCTCATCCAGAAATAGAAGGAGAGTATGAAATAATAAGTGGACACCGTCGAACGTTTGCATGTAATGAATTAAAAATCACAGAAATCTCGGCAATCATCAGAGAATTAGATGATTATACTGCTACCAAATTCATGGTTGCTGGAAACATGCACCGTCCGAAAATTTATCCTTCTGATAAAGGCAGAGCTTATGCAATGCAGATGGAATCGCTTAAAAAGGCAAAAAAAGAAGGAAAAATAAAAACCGATAAGAGAACAGATGAGGTTTTGGCGGATGAAGTTGGAGAAACAAGGGCGAATGTCCAGTTTTACATCCGTATTACCTACCTGATTAAGGAATTTCAAGACTTATGCGATTCTGGAGAGTTAGCAATCTCGTCTGCACAGCCTCTTTCACAGTTGCCTAAAGAAATACAGATTGAAGTGTATGAAGCTTGGGAACAGTATTGCAAGCCAAAGCTTAAAGCAGAAGCTCTCAAGGAGTTATACAATCTGTATAAGGAATTTGGGGAGGTGTCGCAAAATGACATACAGGTTGCTCTTGGAATTTTGCAAAGAGTTAAGCCCAAGGCAAAAAAAGTGACTTTTAGTGAAAAGACGTTGTCTAAGTATTTTAACGATGATTATTCGGCAGAACAGATTGAGGAAATTATTGAGAATCTGCTTGACCGATGGGCAGAAGAGAATGGAGCATCTGTTTCAGGACATTCGGAATAAGGGGAGGAATGTAAGAATGCATGGCTCAAATATGTATGACAAAATTAAAAAAATTCGTATGGGAAAAGGAATGACACAGGCAGATGTAGCAAAAAAAATAGGTAAATATGATGGATGGGTTATTTCTAAATACGAAACTGGAAGACGTGTTCCAACACTGGAATCCATGCGTTTGTTAGCGGAAGCTTTAGATGTAAGTGTACTGGAATTTGTCTGTATTGATGGTCTTACGGACAAAGATGTTGAATTTTTTATTAATCAGATGCGTGACAGAGGAAAGGCTGTCACGCTGTCTGATATTGACTGGATAGGAGAAGGGAGGGAACTGCCTTGGCAATGCCAAACAACAAAGCGTTAAAATCAGTTGAATTTTATCATTTTCTAAAAAATGCCACTTATAACAAATCGGAAAATTATTATCTTTTTCCAATGGAGTTGAATAAACTTAAATTAACAGCCGATGCAAAAATGCTGTATATGCTTCTTTTGCAAAAAGTGAGGCTGTCCCTGCCGGATGTGATCAGGGAAGAACTTACCACTAAAATAAGCATGGCGGATATTAGCGCAACATCACATCTGCACAAGGATAATATCCTTCGTGCTTTTAATGCTTTGGCAAACCGCCAGTTGCTGGAATATAAGATTTATGATGATGAAATTACTGTTGAATACTGTCTGTATGATTACAGAGTGGTAGTAGAGCTGGAGGAGGGATAGTTATGGATAATAATAGTCAATTTCCAGAAAGTTTCTTTTTCCATGGAGAGGCAGATTCAATACGTTATTCTTTTATGCAAGTGCCTCGGCTTCTGATTACAGATAAACTATTTGCGAATCTGTCATCTGATGCAAAGCTTTTATATGCCTTACTGTTGGACAGGCAGAAACTTTCTGCCCAAAATAATTGGTTCGACAGTGAAAACAACAGGGTTTATGTGATTTTTACAATAAAAGAAGTGGAAGAAACCTTTAATTACAAGGAAACAAAGGCAAAAAGTCTTTTTAACGAACTAATAAAATATTCGTTAATACATAAGTATCAAGATAGGAGCATATCAATCAATGCTCCATCAAAAATATATGTTCTTGATTTTATGTCTGTGTATGAATATCTGGTAGACAATGCAGAAGATAATGAAGAGACAGATAGGCGACCATCGGCAGTCGCCAGCACGACCACCGAAGAAAGTGAAAGTTTTAACCAAGGAAAAAATAAGCAATCGGTACAGAAAAATGTTAATGGAAATACCGAAAAACCGCATGAAATAAGGAAACGACCACCGGTAGTCGCCAGCACGACCACCGACAGTCGCCAGCACGACCACCGACAGTCGCCAGCACGACCACCGGTAGTCGCCAGCACGACCACAAGTAATAATAATATTAGTAAGAATGATATTAGTAAGAATAAGGAGAATAAGAGTCAATCTTTCCTTCCTTCTGTCATAAATGAAGAGAATGCCCCTGAAAGTAAGAAGGAAAGAAGGAAAGAGACACCTTCTAGCAAAAAACCACTATTGATGATTAAGCATGACATATTAGAAAAACTCAAAAAGCAGATTGATTATGAATCTCTCCCTCTTCCTTGGTATAACCTTGAGTTGGTGGATGTGATGCTTGATTATATGTCGGAGGTGATTGCTTACCGTCAGAACATCAGAATGTCCGGCGTGGAATATGACTGGCAGACCTTAAAAGCTGCTTTTGACAAACTTACACAGGAGGATATTGTGTTTGCAGTAGAATGTATTAACAATAATACAACTCAAATCAAGGATATCAAAAAATATTATTTAATGACTTTATATAATGCGCACAACAATATGGTAGCTGCAATTAATTCACAGGTTAAGCATGACATGGCGTATTTCCCTCCTCCCCCGGAATGGGAGTAGATGTTTCATGATCGGTTGGAGAATTGGAGGGAGCAGGAGGAACTGGAGAAGCAGCCCCAAAAAAGCGGATAAGGATAATTTTAGTTATTGTCTAAACTTTAGACAAAGAAAGGAGATAATTATGGCATTATTACTCAGCAGTTATTATGCCAAAGAGATGGAAAGGCAGAATCGGAAAGCGGAAAGAGCGGGGGAATATTCAGAATTTATTTCAAAAATTATTAGACAAAAGAATATGATGTTATCAAGTCTTGCCCTGAGAACTGTTCTAAAAAACGGATGTGAAGATTATTATGCAAATGCACTATCTGTAATGTCGTATCCAGTTTATTTGTTCCGGACAGACCGAAATCAGAAATGGACAAATTGGCGTAGCCTATCAAATATCTGCATATTGCCATTCAGTCATTCTTCTTTGCCTGTGGAAATGGAAAAAGACGGATTTTACTGTTATAAAATAGCTAATCCGGAAATGAAGGCAGAGTTGCATCAGAAATTCATGGAATGGCAGAAAGATAAAATGGGTGTAAATAGTTATGAACCAAAAAATCTGTCAATAATGAGGCGCAAAATCCGTTTTTTTGATATGGAAATAGACGGAGGCTATCAGCAAGAAAAAACACTAAAAGAAGCGGTAGCTGTCATGAGGGATATTTCCCTGTCAGAAGCGAATGTATACCCACTGCTGGCAGTGATACATATTGATGAAGATGCTGACCATGTGCATTTCCTCTATGGGCTTGATTCCAGCAACAGCATAAACAAAAAAGCTTTGAAGCAAATTCCACATATAGAAAAAATCATAAAATCAAAATATGAGTGATATTGCTGCTCACAGACAAAAAGGCAATTATAAAAGATATGTTATAAAAAATAATGTGTCTTTTTTTATTGCAAGTTAGCAGCGTATTTGTTTATGCCCGGACAAAAAAATTAGAACGAGGAGGGATGGTAGTGACCGAAAAAGAAAAAATAAGGGAAGAAAACCGGAGAGAGTTAAGAATGGCAGAAGAAAGTATTTTAGATTGTCTTTCTGCTGATATTAAGGTAGAGATTCTGCCCTTGAAAAAAGATTATCATGGAAAGCATATTAAGCTTGTCAAATCAAAGGAATCTGTGATAAAATACGATGAAGGCATTCAAACGTAACAAAAAATGGGTAGCCTTTCCTGTAGAAACAGGAAATACATATAAATCAAATATAAGGTCGCTTTCCATCGGGGGAAAGGGCAACAAATGCGAATGGCATTTAGTATCGTTTTTTTTGTATGCGATATTGAGTGCCTTTTTTATTTCCTGAAAAAGAAAAAGGAGGATGCTTATGGTAAATATCCGCTCTCCAAACGGTAACAGACGCTTCTTAGTAGGCAGGAAAATTGTTACCACACATAATAATTTTATATGCCATGCTGTCTAAACTTTAGACAGAATTTGTAGAAAGAAGGAGTGAAAATGGTTGATGAAATGACAGCAACGACATTACGGACAGGTATGCAGGTTGTTTCTTGTTCGGTTGAAGTATTAAAAGCCCTTGCTGATTTTTTGGCTCATAAATTAGAAAACCCCAAAACCGGAAAAATATATAGTGATGCCGAAAAGCAGAGCATTGCAGGCAAAGTAATTGATAAAATCTGTGAATCAAGGAAAGAAATTACGATTGCCGATTTGAAAAAAGAGGGAAATGAAACAATTGGAGTTTCAGACTTATCTGATCCGAAGCTTGCAACAATGCTTAAGGATGAATGCAAGAAGCAGGGGATTCGAGCAGCCTTCACACAGCAGATGGATGAGAAAGGTATTATTCATTCCCAAGTGCATTTTGACGTCAGAAATACGGAAACGGTTTCCGCCCTTTTGAAAAACTGCACTATGAAATATGCTCTTTCAAAGAAACAGGAGAAAGAAAAACCACCTTTGAAGAAAAGGCTGGAAAACAAACGTGTTCAGTCACAGAAAAAGGACAAAAACAGGGAGCGCACAAAACAGAAAACAAAAGCACAGCAGACACAGCGATAGGGATTGGAGGAGAATGTTATGGCAGATGTTATTGAAGGGATTACGAATGACATAAAGAATATTCCTAAAAATATATTAAAACCGTACTACAAAAACGGAAAGCTGTCAGCGAACCGGATTGCAGTAGAATTAGTGCCATATCTTTTACTGGCATATTTGGTTAATAAATATGTGCAAGCGTGTTTGCTTACAGGAAAAAGTGATGTGATAGATGCCTGTATAGCAGCATTTACCATATTTGGACAGGTATTTACAGAACCGCCTTGGTTCATGTTTCCCAGTCTGCAGCTTTTGCCCTGTTTTTTTGGTTGTGCAGCTTTTGCAGCTTTCAAGTTTGTGATGTCGGAAAAAAAGAAGAATGCGAAGAAATACCGTCATGGGGAAGAGTATGGTTCTGCAAAGTGGGGGACGGAAAAAGATTTTGAACCGTATACTGATCCTAACCGCATCATGAACATTCCGCTGACACAGACAGAGTGGCTTCGGATGACACGACCTTCCCATCCAAAGTATGACCGCAATAAAAACATTATGGTTATAGGTGGCTCCGGTGCTGGGAAGACAAGAGGATTTGTTAAGCCATCTCTCATGCAGATGCATAGCAGCTATGTAGTAACTGATCCGAAAGGGACTGTTCTGGTGGAAGTGGGAAAAATGCTGCAAAAGGGAGCATATGTGCTGGATAAGCAAGGTAATAAAATTCCTCTTAGAGACAAGCAGGGTAATGTCCGGAAAAATAATAAAGGCAAGATTATGTATAAGCGTGAAGGCTACGATATTAAGGTGCTTAATACGATTAATTTTTCCAAATCCATGCATTACAATCCGTTTGCCTACATTGAGACAGAGCAGGATATATTAAAGTTTGTGAATACCCTGATTGCCAACACTAAGGGAGAGGGAGCGCAGTCAGGAGAGGATTTTTGGGTAAAGGCAGAGAGGCTTTTATTCACTTCATATGTTGCTTATCTGGTGGAGTTCTGTGAACCGCACGAGCGTAATTTTATCTCACTGTTGTCCATGATTGATGACAGTGAAACAAGGGAAGATGATGAAGAATTTGAAAATGCAATAGACTTGTTATTTAAGGATGTAGAGTTTGGAAATAAGGAAGATGGGATTGAGGCAAATCCCGAAAGTTTTGCTTTAAGGCAATACAAGAAATATAAGCTTGCTGCTGGGAAAACAGCAAAATCAATATTGATATCCTGTGGTGCGAGGTTGGCACCATTTGATATACAGGAAATTCGTGATCTGACAGCGTATGACGAGTTGAATCTAGGTGATATTGGGAGAAAGAAGTCTGCCCTGTTTGTCATTATCTCTGATACTGACGATTCATTGAATTTCATAGTTTCCATCATGTACACCCAGTTATTTAATCTGCTTTGTACCATAGCGGATGACGAGTACAACGGGAAGCTGCCTGTCCATGTTCGCTGTATTCTTGATGAGTTTGCTAATATTGGACAGATACCTAAGTTTGACAAGCTGATTGCTACAATCAGATCAAGGGAAGTAAGTGCATCAATAATCTTACAGTCCAAGGCACAGTTAAAGTCCATATATAAGGACAATGCTGAAACGATTGAGGGAAATTGCGATACACAGCTTTTTCTCGGCGGCAATGAGAAGTCAACACTGAAAGACTTGGCAGAAATCTTAGGAAAGGAGACGATTGATACTTATAATACGAGTGATACTAGAGGTACATCACGTTCGTATGGACAGAACTACCAGAAATTGGGAAGAGAGCTTATGTCTGCCGATAGGCTTTCACAGATGGATGGTAACAAGTGCATCATGAGGCTGCGTGGCATACCACCGTTTTTTTCAAATAAGGTTGATATTACCGCACATGAGATGTACGAAGAGCTTTCTGATTTTGACAAGAAAAATGAATTTGATATAGAAAGTTACTGCAAGGGCTATCAGATGCCTAAGTATACAAGCAGGAAGAAGATATATCAAATTCCGGCTGATAATCTGGACATAGATGCAGTGATTCAGGAAGTTGTTCAGGAGGCTTTTGATGCAGAAGAATCTGCATAGTAACATGTTATTTTATAAAAAATTTTAAGATAGGAGAATAAAATTATGATTTCAAAATTTAATTTGTTAGCTGGGATGTTGCTTGCCAGTGAAGGGGGTTATACAAGCTTTCTTAAATCTGGTGTTAATGGATTGAAGGTAGTAGTTATAGCGGTTGGCGGAGCTCTTGCTGTATTAGGCATAATTAATCTGCTGGAAGGCTATGGAAATGATAATCCGGGAGCAAAATCACAGGGAATGAAGCAGTTCATGGCTGGCGCAGGAGTAATGCTGATTGGTGCTTTGCTTGTTCCGAAACTGACCGATTTAATCCCTAACTCATTGGATTAATTAAGAAAGGAGAGCCTTGTAAATGCAGTTAAGTATTTTTGAAGATTTAGAAAACCTTATCAGGGATGTGTTGCAGGGCTGGGTGCTGACCAACATCGAAAATATGCTTGAAGCTTTGAATGAAAAGGTTGCTATGATAGCAGGGGAGCTTTCCACTACCCCTGCTACATGGAATGCCGGAGGTGCCGGTGGGGAAGCTGGAGGCTTATGGACAGTAGTGGAGGCAATTGCAGAAAATGTAGCCCTGCCGATTGCAGGGATTATATTTACTTTTGTGATTATATGGGAACTTATTACCCTCTTGATTGCGCCTAATAACCTTGGGGATGTGGACATTATATCGGTACTTGTTAAGTGGCTGTGCAAGGCATTAGTTGCAGCTTTTTTTATTTCAAATTCCCTAGTTATCTGCAACTGTTTTTTTGGGATTGGTGCAAACATGGTGAAAGATACAAAGGCGGTCTTGAAAGAATATAACTCAACAGATATTAATACTGATTTGCTTACTTTTTTTACCGAAAATTTCAGCGATTCCGTCCCCGATGAAGATAAACCTTCCCTTGGGGATTTGGTCAGTCTCGGTATATCGACCATGCTCATATCATTTGTAATCCATGCAATGGGGCTTTTAATTCAGCTCATCATGTATGCAAGGATGATATCCATATACATGTATTGTTGTGTCTCGCCTATTCCTCTTTCCACGATTACGAATCGTAATTTAAGCAATGTGGGACAGGGGTTTTTGAAGTCCTGCTTTGCATTAGCTATGCAAGGAGTGTTGATGATGATATGCGTGGTCATATATGGGGCTATGATTAACACGATTGTTGATCCGGCAGCCCTCATGACAGGAGATACACCTGTGGTTGCAACGGTAGCTTTAACGAAATCTTTGTGGTCTATTTTAGGGATTTCTGTGATTCTTGTTTTCACATTATTCAAGAGCGAAGGTATAACGAAGCAAATATTCGGCATTCAGTAAAATCATAAAATGTCTAAACTTTAGACAAAGAAAGGAGTGAAAAAATGGCTTATGTAACAGTACCAAAGGATTTAACAAATGTAAAGACAAAATTTATGGGGCCTTTTACCAAAAGGCAGTGCTTTTGTTTTGGATTGGGCGTTTTGGTGGCTGTCCCTATTTATTTTGCAGTGCGTCCTCTGCTTGGGACAAATGCTTTTTTTGTCCTGATAGCTGTTTTAACACCATTTTTTTTGTTTGGCATGGTAGAAAAAGATGGACTTCCTTTGGAAACTTATATTGTTTTTTTCATAAAGCATAAGATACTGAACCCTCCAATCCGCTATTTTGAATCAGAAAATATGTATGACTGGCTAGAGAGGGCAGTAAAAAAAGAAAAATCAAGGAAGGAGGCAGAACGGATTGCCAACAGAAATAACCACAGTAAAAAAACCGCCACTAAATAGTAAAGGTGGACAGCCACCGAAAGTTTATCAGACAAGTTATCATGGGCAGAAAACCGGAGAATTGTCTTTTTCACAAAAGGCTGCACAGTTTCTCCTTAAAGTGATGAAAATTGATAATGATGTTTCCCGGACAACAGCAGATACGATTCCATATCAGCAGATGTTTCCAGATGGGCTTTGCAGGGTAAAAGATAAATTTTATTCCAAAATGGTACAGTTTTTTGACATCAATTATCAGCTTGCCCAAAACGAAGAAAAACAAAGTATATTTGGGGAATATTGCGAATTCCTCAATTATTTTGATGAATCCATCAATTTCCAGTTCGTTTTTATCAATCAAAAAGTAGACATGGAGGAACACCAGAAAGTTATTTCCATTCCGGAAGCAGCAGACAATTTTAATGAAGTCAGGATTGAATATCGTGATATGCTAAGAAATCAGCTTGCAAAAGGTAATAATGGAATTGTGAAGTCAAAATACCTTGTTTTCGGAATTGAGGCAGATGACAGGAAAACAGCATCCGGCAGGCTTTCAAAGATAGAAAGTGACATTATTAATAGATTCAAGGTGCTTGGGTGCAAGTCTTATCCATTAAATGGTATTGAAAGGCTGAAAGTAATGCATGATTATATGCATCAGGACACACTTGAACCATTCCAGATGAAAACTTTTAAAGATATTGTAAAGACAGGTGCTACCACTAAGAATTTTATCGCTCCGGCATCTTTTGATTTTAGAGCGAACAGAGAGTATAAAATCGGAGAAATGTTTGCAACAACAAATTATCTTGTCATATCTGCACCAGAGCTTTCCGATGAGATGCTGGCAAATATATTAAATATGGAGGATTCCATGTGTGTGTCTATCCACTGTTCTTCCATGAATCAGAATGATGCCCTGAAGTATATCAAAGGTAAGCTATCAGACATCAACAAACAGAAGATTGAGGAGCAGAAAAAGGCAATTCGTGCCGGATATGATATGGATATTATACCGCCTGATATTGAGACATACTCCAACGAAGCCCATGCTTTGCTTGAAGACATGCAATCACGTAACGAAAGGCTGTTTTCTGTGTCGTTTCAGATAACGACATTTTCTGACACAAGAGAGAAACTGAAGAATTTCCGCTTTCAGTTATCGAATCAGATACAGTCAGCAAACTGTGTCTTAAGATATCTTGACCATCAGCAGGAGCAAGGTTTTTGTTCTTCTCTGCCATTGGGATATAACTTCATCAAACAGAGCAGATACCTTACTACATCATCGACAGCAGTTTTTGTTCCGTTTACAACACAGGAACTGTTCATGGATGGGGAGAGCTTGTATGTGGGGCTGAATGCCCTATCAAATGGAATGATCATGGTGGACAGGAAGCAGCTTAAAAATCCAAATGGGTTGATTCTTGGTACTCCGGGTTCTGGTAAGTCCTTTGCGACAAAGAGAGAGATGCTGAATGCTTTTTTAGTCTGCCCTAATGATGATTTTTATATTGTTGATCCGGAGGCAGAATATGCGCCATTAGTGACGTATTTAAATGGACAGATCGTGCATTTGTCACAGAGTAGTAAAGATTACATAAATCCAATGGATATCACAATGGATTATTCGGAAGATGATGATCCGATTTCCCTAAAGGCAGATTTTCTTCTTTCATTTATGGAGCTGGTGGTAGGCAGGAAAACAGGGCTTGAGCCTACGGAGATAGGAGAGATAGACAGGGCGGTCAAAGTAGTTTACACCAAGTATTTTGAAAATCCTGAACCTGATAAAATGCCGATATTGCAGGATTTATATGATGAATTTATCCGAAAAGGTGAAGAAAGTCCTGTAGCAAAGTATCTGGCAGACTGCCTTTATATCTACGTGGAAGGAAGCAATAATGTTTTTAACCATCGTTCTAACGTCAATATGGACAACAGGGTAATCTGTTTCGACATCAAGGGGCTTGGCAAAACATTGAAAAAGCTTGGTATGCTTGTAGTTCAAGATGCAGTATGGAACAGGGTGACGATTAACAGGGAACAGCATAGGACTACAAGATATTACATTGATGAGTTTCATTTGCTTCTGAAAGAAGAACAAACCGCAGCATATTCCATGGAAATATGGAAACGTTTCCGGAAATGGGGTGGAATCCCGACAGGAATTACACAGAATGTCAAGGATTTGCTTGCATCTAAGGAAATAGAAAATATTTTTGATAATTCAGATTATATCTATATGTTATCACAGGGTGATGGAGATAGGGATATTATTGCAGAAAAACTCAATATTAGTGAACATCAGAAAAAGTACATTACAAACGTTGGGCAGGGAGAAGGACTGATCTTCTTTGGTGACTGTGTTCTTCCTTTCGTTGATCGGTTTCCGACAGATACCACTATGTATAAGCTTATGACAACGAAACCGGAAGAGCAGGGTGATGTAAGCAAAATACTTGGAAAAAAAAGCAGAGCTGAAACTTAATGAGAGGGGGACAAAAATATGGCTCTTTCATTACGTGATTTTGAAGCTCCGGAACTGGAACGCTCAAGAGATTTGCAGGAAACATCCACAAGTGATGCCGGACAGATGTTAAAAAATGGTGCAGAAAAGACTGCAAGGCTTGCAACAAGAGCAATGTCATCTTCGTTGAAAAATAAGGCAGAAAAGACTGCGAGGTCTGTCACAAACGATAATTCGTCAGCTATAAAAAGCAGGAATAGTGGAAAATTTCAATCTTCACAGATAAATTCGTCAGTCTTAAAGACTGGACAGAGTGCTATGTCAGGCACATTACGAGGAAAACGAAACAGTGCCATGCAGTCTGCTTCACGCTATGGGGACAAGTTTTTAAAGAATGAAGCAAAACTGGGTAAGACAACGGAAAAGCTGAACCAGAAATTAAAGACTGACCGTATCCGAGATTACCATTTTCAAGGAAATGGTGTTACAAATTCTATGAAGCTTGTAGTTAATAATGACAGGAATAAGTTGGCTACTTCAAAGCTTCACATGACGGAAGGAAAAGCTGTAAATGCAATGGGTGGGACACTTCGTTTTGCCAATCAGCAACTTAAGGATGATTCTGGTCTTGGTTTGCAGAACGCATGGACAGAAACAGCTTCGAGGGCAGTTGATGCAGGGCTGTCAGTCTATAAGGTATCAAGGGCAGTCAAAAATTTCAGGATGATAAGAAGCGAAAGGAATATTGCTAAGCTTGCAAAAATGCAGGATAAGCTTGTCAAGAAATCATTTAAATTAGAATTTCAAGATGCGTGGTGTAGGCATAAAGCTTCGTCTGGATATAACAATGCCAATCTCCTGCAGAAAGCCATGCAGAAACGCATGTACAAAAAACAGTATCAGAAAGCGGCATATAAGCAGTATCAGGCAGCTAAAAAATTGGGAAATCAGTCAAAGGTGCTGTTTTCTACAGGAAAATCCCTTGCTGGGGCAGGGAAAGATGCAGCAGCTAAGGTTGTTAATATCATTCGGGAAAGCTTTTCTTTCAAAAAGGCAGCAATTATTGCAGTCATTTTTTTACTTATGTTGCTGCCAACACTGCTGACCTCTCTGGCAGTACCTTTTTTCAGTGTATTTGCAACTGGTGAGGAAGAAACGGATGCTCCCGGAGGAGGATTTCCAGAAGATGTGTTGCAGTGGCAGGAATGGGTTTCGGAGTGTTGCGAGAAGCTGAATGACGCAGATAGCAAAACCGATTTAACAAAATTTGTAGATGCGATTCTAACCACTATCTGGCAGGAATCCGGAGGAAGGTCAGAAGCAAGCGGAGGCGACTTAATGCAGTGCCATGAAAGCGGTTTATGGAATGATGCATCCATTCCGGAGGACTGGACAACAGAACAGTATTCCATCTGGCTTGGCACAAAGATTTTTTATGCCCATATGCAGGAGTGGGGCGTGACTGAACCGGATGACTATGACGGATTGCAGATAGTAGCACAGGCTTATAACTATGGCGGCGCTTTCATGGGATGGATTAAAACACAGAATGCTGATAAATGGACAAAGGAATTGTCGCAGAGTTATAGCGATAAGATGAAAGCAGAGCTAGGCGTATCAGCATATGGTCATGTTCTATATGGCGAAGAATGGCTTGAGAAATATCAAAGCGG
>CANQSN010000113.1 GCA_947626505.1 uncultured Lachnospiraceae bacterium | reverse complement strand
TATTAAGTCGCAAAACTCATATACATCATACGGGGAGATTTTATTTTTTTCAAATTTCATTTTCTATAGGAATGCTAAACTATTTTCTTATCCATACAACAAATACTCAAATTGATAAAGCCAATGTGCCAATTTAGACATTTTATGTCCCAATTCAACAAAAAGACAGTTCATCAAACATATTGAACTGATTTTTGCAATTGTTAAATTTTATATTCCAAACATTCATACTGGAAAGACTAATATAGTATTAAACATAAAATCTTCTACATAATATTCTAAATATCCCCCATGTTTCTCTGCCATCTTCGAAACACTTGCAAGTCCTATGCCATGAACACCTATTTCATTTTTTGTGGATAGAAGTTTCCCATTATGTATCTTTAACTCTCCGACAAAATCATTTGTTACCTTAACGATACACAATTTCCCCTCCTTTTGCATAAATATCCGTACAATCACTGATGCATTCTCATCTTTTTGTAAAGCAGCACCAAGTGCGTTATCAAGTATATTTCCTAACATTGTTATAAGGTCAATATCTTGTATACGTTCTAGCACACAGCCAGGTTCTACATAAGCATCAAAACGAACACCTGCTTTTTCAGCCTTATTATTATACTCGGATAATATTGTGTTTAGCATTTTATGATAACTATATTCATAAATATTTTCCCTATTTATTTTTCCGTTCAAATTCTCAACAATATCGCATATCTCATGATTTTTATTTTCATATGCTAATTCTCCTATTACTTTTAAATAATGTGTAGCGTTATGCAATGTTTCGTTAAAATCCTCATTTAATCCAGCTATTTGTGTTAATCGTTCAATTTCCGCTTTCTGATAAACAAGTTCGATTTGTTGCTGATATGTTTCATTTAGATTCTCTGTATATTTTTGAAAAGCGTAAAAAAATAACATATTACCTGCAAGCATACAAACAAAAAAGAATGTCATAACAATCTTTAAGAAATGATTTTCATTAAAATTAATCCCCGAATAAAATATTGCAAGCATCGTACCCATTGTAACAAGTGGTACACATAAATATGTAATAAACAATTTGTTAGTCATTCTTTTCTTTGATTTTGTTGATGTCTGTTTCAAAATCAAAAAAATCATATAATTTAAAAATTTAATAAAAATCAATTGCCATGCATATTCCGATACTTGAATCAATCCATTTCTTGATAATATATCCGCAGTCGTTTCTGATATGATAATATATAAAAATTCCACGCCTATCATAACAGCATACGCTATAACAAAATAGCCAAATCTTACCGCTAAGTTTGCATCGAACATTATTGTAACAAAAATCCATAACAAAATTGGCACAAAAATTAAATTCACAATAGAGCTTTGTAAAATATTAATAATAAAAAGTCCCCCTACCGTTCCTGCGCAAAGCAATTTAACATACTCATTTTTAATTTTAATATCAAAAAAATTTTTGAAATAATCAAAGAGTATAAATACTTCTACTATGCAAGCTAGAAACATAATTAGTTTATCTAACCAATTCATTCTTTCCTCCAAATCTCATTTATATTTATTAGCAATACTTCTTGTAAACGCCTCCCTAAATGTCTTTTGGTATGTTCTTGAAACAGATAAACTTTCTCCATTGTCTAAAATCAGCACATTGCCATTAACATATTCCACATGGTTTATATTAACAATATAACTATTATGAGCAAAAATTAGTTCTGTAAATTTTTCTGATAATTCCTGCAATTTTTCATCAAGCAATATCAAGCCTTCAAATTTTGCTTCATCGCTTTTGGGACTAACTATAACCCGACTACCTCTTTTAGCATTTTCAATATAAAGTACATTTCTAATTTTGACTCGTATAACGTTATTTCTATAATGTCCAATAACATATAACTCCTGCAAATTCTTCTCTACTTCTGCCAAAACCTCTTGCATCTCACAAACAAACTTTTTATCAGAGTAGGATTTCATAAAGTAACGGAATGGTGTCGCCTTAAATGACTTTACACTAGGTAATCGAACTCCCGAACAAAACACAAGCACAGCATAAGGAAATTTTTCCCGAAAAAATCTTGCAGTCTCATCACCATCAATCCCACCCAATTGCATGTCCAATATCAGCAAGTCATATTGAATATATCCATCTATATTACGAAGCAATTCCTCACCAGAAGTATATTCATAGAAATTGATTTCAGATTCACTTCTGTTATTTGCTTGTTTTATAATCCTTTTTATATACGAAATGAACTCCTTATCATCATCACATATTGCTACATGATACATAGTGTTTCACCTCTCCCACTTTTATTTTGGTGGTACATTATAACACACAGCTCATTACAATTCAATACTTTCATTATGTCTTTTCCTACTTTTCAATACTTCTTGTTATTACTATTTATATCCTATTTTTTCCAAAAGCAACATAATTATCTGAACACCATATACATACGAAACAACAAATATATAACTATGCAATTTTAATACAGTTAGTGTCGTCATGGTAATTAAATGAATAACAATAATTATTTGTATTCTTTTCTTATATACTTTCTTCTCTATTTCACTTAGTTTCTTTGTACTTGTTTCTACCGGTGCCCAAAATATTATAAGTACCAAATCAAAAAAAAAGCCTAATATCAATATCCATATATCTATATAATATAAAACATACTTAACGCATAAAACCTCTGCAATTAGTATAACATTGGACACAAATGTACACTTCCATATCTTGTCAGCATGCCATCCACCACAAAAACTTCTTAATGGAATATAGTTACATAGAAAGAAAAATACCAATCCTAAACTTTTAGTCACAACTCCTATTATTAAAGCTAATATAATATTCAAAATAGTCTCAAAGACAAGTATATAGCCATACTGGTATATATTTTTTTCTTCTAAATTTATCATGTTATCTTGTACTTGCTTTTCAATAATTTGGTCTATCATCTTTTGAATCATTATCTTTTGCCTTCCATATTAATTGTATGTTACTTTTAAATAGTATCAAATCAAATATTAAGTCAATATAATATTTACTGATAGCTAATGTTCCAAATTCGACAATTTATGTTCCATATTTGTTATTTTATATTAGTGCATAACAGTATATATGATAGAACCCTCACCAACTCGTACCATCTTTTTTTGAACGTACTTTATAAGTATGTTTCATGTATATCTCCCATCTATTCTTATTTACTAATATCATACGACTAAATCTATAGACTGTTCCTGCCGCAGAATCAAACGTTTTCATATATTTTCTAATCGTATATGACGGAATTTTTATTATATTTGACATAACTGTCGATGTAACATATTTATATAGTCAACTCAACACTACAAAAAATCAGAGCAAATCAAACCGACTTTCATCAGATTTAATCTGCTCTATAAATGCTCGTTTTATGCAGTGTTAA
>CANQSN010000112.1 GCA_947626505.1 uncultured Lachnospiraceae bacterium | reverse complement strand
TGCATATTACCAATACCATTATAATTAACCTCTACTTTTTTATGTTGTTCGGTTTGTTGTTCAGGTTGTTGCTCAGAAATTTTCGCACCTGTAGTTACTTCTTTTTTTCCTGTTAATGCAAATGTAAAAACAAACGCTAAAATCACCAAGAGAACGATACCGCCAACCATAAATCCTTTTTTCACTTAACATCTACTCCTTTTTATGAAAATAGAGGATAAATCAATTTTTTTATAATCCAATTTATCCTCTATCAAATTCTATACACATATTAATTATTTATTGTTTTTGCCTAGTCCTCGTTTTTCAAAGTGCTATTGTTATTTACCTCGTGTTTTAGCACTACATCTTCTAAAACATGGGGAATCTTCGGATTGTATAAACATAAACCCGATGCTGAATTGACATGTGCAATAGCTACACGTTCCAATCCATCTTCAATTTTTTTTGCCAAATTGACCATGACACATATCCCTCCTTTCTCCTTATATATCAGAAAATTCTTCCCTTCTTGCCAAGTCTTGCTTTCTGCACCACCTACTTTAATGATATTTCTTTATTTGAAATAGAAAAACTACAAGGTCAGCGTCAATTGCTTGTAAGTTTCACTATGTTCCAATAGATATTGATGTGTTCCACAACATTCTATTTCTCCTTGAACATTCAATACATAAATCGAATCTGCACTACTAATAGTATTTAATCTATGTGCTATTATAACAACTGTGGATTTTTCTCTTTGTCTCTCAATCAACCCCATTATTTCTTGTTCTGTTTTTGTATCTAAATTAGATGTAATTTCATCCAACAACAAAATAATAGGATTTGAAATTATAGCTCTAGCAATATTTATTCTTTGTTTTTGTCCTTCAGACAGCTTATTTCCATTTTCCCCAATATCGGTATACAAACCTTCCGAAAAATCATCAAACAGTTCCAACATTTGATTATCTTTAAGTATTTTAAATATTTCTTTGGGTTTCAGATAATCATTCTTTCCATATCTCAAATTATCCATCACTGTTCCGTTTACTACAAAATTATTTTGAGATACATAGGCAATTTTTGTTCTTATCAAATCTGCAGATATTTCTTTAATATCTCTAGAATCTATTTCTATTATACCCTCATAACCTTTGTATAATTTTAAAATCAGAGAAAAGAGCGTTGTCTTACCAACTCCGCTCGGTCCAACAATTGCTACCATTGATTTTGCAGGTATTTCAATAGTAATGTTACTTAATCCATTCACCATACCTTTATAGCAAAAATTGACACGCGAAAATCTCACATTCCCCTCAGTAAAATTAGCACCTTGCAAATAATCACTGCTTTCTTTGGGTAGATTCAATACCTCTGTTATCCTTTGAAAAGCCCCATTTGATTCAACAAATTCTGTTATTGAATTTACTAAATCTACTGCTGGCGATAACAATTGTACCATATATAAAATGTATGCGGATAATACATTTACTCCTGCTATACTATTGACAAAACCAAATTTTGTAAACACAATAATCATCAACATATCGCACATCAATGCACATGATAAAAACAAATTCCATATTGTCTCGTTTCTTACAATTTTAATCATATTATTTTTTAATTTGTCAAATAATATATTTGCACGTCTGCACTCATTTTTCTCACCAACAAAGGATTTGATTATTACCATATTAGATATACATCTTGTTACTTCTGCACTTATGTCTCCCAAAAAAGTCTGATGAATTTTATATAAATTTTCGAGTTTACTATTTACTGGATGCGAAACCACAAGCAGTAACAACAACATTATTATCATAAGAATAGTCAACTTACTATTCAACAACCATAATATTATGGTTGTACAAATCACAATAAGCGCATTTTTTATCATAGTTGGAATTATAACTGTTACAATGGTAGATACTTCGCTAACATCATTTGTTGCTCTACTTGCTATATCTCCAGGTGCATATTTATTAGATTGTTCTAATTCTAGATATATTATATGCTCATTGTAAAAACTCTGCAGATTTTGCATAGCCTCTATACCCATCTTTCCAAGTACATACGATGCCATTCCTTGTAATGCATATATGATAATGAATATTATCATCGCAACAAACACATTTTCTACTCGAATTTTTTCTTCAACTTCTGTTAAAACCTCCAAAAAGCTTCCTACAATCAACGGAATAAGCAATGACGCCACTGCTGATAACAGTGCGAAAAAAACTCCAGCATAAAATTTTCTTTTGTTTTTTATACTAATATTCAAAATATAAGAGATATTATTTTTTGCATTATTATTCATTACTAAAACTCAATTCTTTTAATTTTATATATACCAACAGCCCCAATAACACATAGATATATAACAGAAATTAACAAAACAAACAATATAGCCTTACTGAAACCTATTGATTCATAAGTATATAGAAAACCGGTCGGAAATATAACATTTATTGTTTCCAGATTTGGTGCTATGGAACAAAACAATGTAAATAGAATTCCAATAATTAAAGATGCACCATTATTTAAAAAAGTTGAAAGCACCACCACTAGTAAAAGACTAACAATAATAGTTGATATAGTACCTAGTAAACCAATAATAATATATTGCACATCACCTAGTCTAGTGGGGAAAAACACTCCAGAAGCATACGGTTGTTTTATAACGTATACATAATATGTAAACACACTTGTGAAAAAAGTACTCATTAAATATATTCCATACCAAGCCAACAAAGAAATCGATTTGCATAAAAATATCTTTATTCTGGGGATGTCCTTATATAAATATAAATTCCCTTTATTAATTTCATCATGTATACATGTTATCGCCAAATACATAAATGCAATCGATGGTAATGTCAGTTGGAATTGCACAAATATCACAGCTTCAAAAAATTCCATACAACTCATAGAGCCTGCATCACCGCTTAACTGCATAAAATTAGTAGGCAAAAGACTAGTTACAATCAAAAACAGTGGTAATGCACAAAACAATAAGCAAATTTTTGCTTCTTTCTTTTTATATACAGTTCTAAACACTGGGCAAAACATTGTCTTCATTTATTATCTTTCCCTCCTGTAAAATATTGTCCCAAGCTTCGTTCACCTTCAATTTGAATATCCTTCATTTTACCGTCTTCAAGCATTACGAAACGATTACATATACTTTCTAATTCACTCAATTGATGACTAGAAATAATCATTGATATACTTCTCTCTTGAACCCAACTCTGAAGAATTTCTAAAAGTTCTTGAACACCATACGGATCTAAGCCTACAAAAGGTTCATCTAAAATTAAAAAATCAGGTTCATCCACCAATACAATAGCAAGAGAAAGTCGCTGCTTCATTCCAAACGAAAAATTCTCCGGCTTATTATTTTTCTTTTTAGACAAATCCACTAACTCTAATATATCGTCAATATTTTTTTTAAATTCCTGCTTTCCATGTACTTCCAAGTAAAATTCCAAATTTTCTTTTACTGTCATGTACGAATAAAAAACAGGCTCAATCATAATACCTACATCTTTTAAAATATAGTCATTATTAAAAATATTATTTCCGTTGTATTCAATCGTTCCACTTGTAGGAATATAAGATTTTGCAATTAATTTCAATAATGTACTTTTTCCAGCGCCATTTCTTCCTACAAGACCTACAATATCACCAGCATTGATTTCTAAATTTACATTTTCTAAAGAATAAAAATCATTAGTTTGAAACTTCTTAGATAAATTATTTATTTTTAATGTACTCATTTTCCACTCCATTTTTTTATTAAAATTGTAGTAATCAGGTAGTTTATTCCAAAATACAAAAAAACAACAAAAACAATTTGTGATAGCGTTATCATACTAGAAGCAATCGAAATATTTACTTCTTCAGCATCAACTGTATATTTGTTTACGAATATTTCCCATAACCCACTAGTCTGTGAAATAAAGCCTAATAATATATAATTTATTGTCGATAAAATAGGCGAAACAATTTTTCCACTTGTTATTTTATTTTTACTAATATATATAGCACTAAAGATTGCATTTATTACAAGTGGTACAACATAAAACATTATCGTAAAAGAAAATGGAGTTATGTTGCCAAAACCATAATATACTAAACATCCATAAACGCAATAAATAATTCCATTAATTAATATTATCCGCATTTCATTCTCCATCCTAATTCATAAGATATCCTACCAGCGAATTATATCCCCAATGCAAAAAAATAGAATCTTGTATTCCGTATTTATCTGCCAGATAATATAAAAGTAAACTTGCTGGAAGTTTTGTAACAAAATTTATTATAAAATTTCCATTCATATGAAGAATCAATGAAAAAATCAATGAGCCAATTATAAATGCACGCTTCTTGTCAAAACATTTTAAAAGTATTGAAATAATAATATATCTAAATAACACTTCCTCTGTTGTTGCTATTACCAAATTATGTATTAGGCTATATTTTTCCATACTTACTATAAAAATTATCAATATGACTAATGATATCACTATTGTTCTTTTGATACTTACATTACATTTAGGCATCTTTCCGTTATATATAACTCTACATACAAATAAATATGGAAGTATTGCCAACCCAAACATACATGCTACAATATACAGAACTAAGTTTACAATCATTTTTTCTTCGGTTGGTACTAATATTGTTACCATATTTGCAATATTTACCAAAAGACCTGATAATGCAACCAAAGATATCGAAATAAGTATACTATTGATTTGATTCTTTTTATTCACATGACTCATACTTCTAACTTCTTTCCTAGCCAAGACCACTGGTTAAACCAGTGGTCCCACTTTTTTGCATAAGTACACATTCTTACCAAGAAAACTTCTTGCCCTTGTACTTAAGCTTGAAAATGCCGAGATTAAGCTCGTTTAAAGATAACAATCTTTTAATAGCTGCCATTTTCTTTTCCTCCTCGCATTATATATTAGGAAATTTTTCCCTGCATATAATCTAACAAATCTCCATCCTTTTGTGTTAAAAATTGTCTAAGTCGACATTTTTATTGTTCGATTTGTCAAGTCTTGCTTTCTGAAAGTAATAAAAACGTTTTAATAAACAATTCTTTTTAATCAAACAAAAAAGCATCGGGCATATCATTCACCCAATGCTTCTTTTACCTCATAAATCACCACAATAGCCATTACTTTTTCGCTATCTTGAATCAACTTAAAATCACCATTTATTTTTTTAATCTGTTGTTTTACACTTCTCAGTCCAATTCCATGCCATTTTGAATTTTCTTTTCCGCTGGATTCAAAATCAATCTTCCCTTTCTCTTTATGATTTACAATTTTAACATATAAATTTTCCTGCATATAAGTCATATGAATTTCTATAAATTTTTTCTTCGAATTCATTTCTGCTCTAATAGCATTATCCAACAAATTACCTAATATAGTAACCATCACTCTTTCATCCAACAGCAACCCAGCAGGAAGTTTAATATTACAAAACACATGAATACTCTGGCTTTGAGCATATATCATTTTAGAATTAATTATAGCATCGATTCCTCTATAACCCGACTGAACATAACTAGATTGACATTTTAATATTCCTGTTTCCTCTTGCATAAATTCTTTTAACTGTACATATTCTTTCGCTTCTAATAATTCAAGCATATAAATCACATGATTTTTATAATCATGAATCCTTCCACTCCATAAATCAAAGCTATGCTTTTCTTCTTCTAAAGATTCCTGAAGCATTTTGTTATACAAATTTAATAAATTCAATTTTTCTTCTTTTTCATTATTTTCTGTCATTTCTGCAAAACTATAAAATAATAGAATTTCAACCAATAACAACAATATAAATATTGATGTTTCTGAACCTAGAATCTGATTTCTTTGCATGAAGTTTTGAAATATATAGAAAGCAAGCAGCAAAACAGCTCCACTACTTACAAAAATAAAAAGCAAATGGTTTCGTTTCAATTTCTTCAAACTTTCAAGATTTTTTCGGATATAAATGACAGATATTAAAAGAAAACCTTTTGAAACAAGTGTTAAATAAAAGCGGAATAACGTCATATTTTGAAAATATCCAAATTCTACTCCTAAAAAGTATGTCATAACAGCAATTGTAGCATAGTCAATCAATGCAAGAAAAAGCATGTATGTAACAGTCATCACAATAATTCTATCATAATATTTACGGTAAAATAAAATTTGTGCAAACAAAATAATCCCAATAAATACCATGTATTTTAATATCGAATATACCGCTATCTGTACTGTAACATAATTAAAAATAATATCTGTAATAACAGTAATTATCACTCCAATGAAATGTTCTTTTATTACATTTTCTCCAATAAAAGTAGAAACAAATACAAAACACATTGTCACTTCAATAATAACCGCTGCTGTATCCAACAACCCATATATTGCATCCATAAGCATCCTCTTATTCCATTTCCCAATTTATAATATCCCACTCCAATAACTCATCATGACATCCGATATTTCCCGTTTTTTTCGTCTGCTTATGGGAATTTGAGTGCCATTTTCTAATATAATCATATCATTTTTAATAGTTTTTACATAACGTTTATTTACCACACAACCTCTATAGACCTGAAAAAAGGATTCATCATTTTCTCCCATTTCGCTCCGTAATTCCTTAATTTTTTTCCAAGTTTCATATTGCTTATTTTGAATAGTATATATTATACACTTTCTGTTTTCCAATTCATAATATAATATATCTTTTGTCCTAATTACTTCCATCCCATCCTGTGTTTTAACCCATAAGGATACATCTCTATTGGCAATTACCTTTTCACATGCAGCCTGTAAAGCGGGCAATAATTCCGTTTCCATAAATTCTTTTCTAATATAACGAAAAGGAGAATATTCAAAAGACATGAAAACATACTCTGTGTATGCCGTCATAAAAATAAGAATCACATCCATACTCTCATCTTGAATTGTTCTTGCCATTTCCATTCCCGATAAAATCGGCATATCAATATCTGTAATCAAAATATCACTGCAATCTTTAGAATCACGCAATCTTTTTAATACATCCTCCGCACTAGTATATCCTACAATATTAATAGGATACTTAATTTGAGTACGAATGGAATCAATATATTCCTTTATCCTATTTAGTGTTTTTTCTTCATCATCACATATTAAAACATTTATCATACTTCGCCATCCTATAAAAATTTTAACGTAATTAAATTACATCATTTCTATTATACTTAGTTATCATATATCTCCATCCACACCTTAAATTTTGCCAACATATATAATGATAGTGCACTAATATCTAATAAAACAATTGCAGATGTCAATACAAAATCCACCTGCCAACAATAAATAATTAGCAGTAAGTCGGCAACAATAATTATATTTGCAATTGACTTATTATGACTTTTTTTACCCTCTATCCTTTCAGGCAGCGGCTTCAACACCAAGCAAATCAGACTGAAAAGTGTCATAATTATTAATTCAATAGAACCGTATTTGATATATAGCATATGATTAGCAAGCATGAGCAACAAATAAAATGTAACTGAAAAAATCATACAACATTCTGCGCTTCTTAAATGTAAACCGCCTAAATATATTCGTATTGGCACAAAAACAAGCAAAAAAGCAACAAAAAATTGCATTTGATGAAAAATTGCACTAAATATCAAATTAATGAGCAATAATCCACCATTAAGCAATATCACTTCCATCGCATATTCATATATCTCACGCTTTGCTTGATTTAACCACTTATGTTGTAACATAAAAAGTACAATTTCTTCTGCAGCAACTCGAAACATACAATCCTCCTAGAGTAGATAATCATTTTAAATATGAACTTATTATACATCATTATCTAAATTTTACACACTAATTTTTGTCTGTTTTGTTACTTTTTGTCTATCTTGTCACTTTTTTTGTCTATCTTGTCACTTTTTTTGTCTATTTGGTTCAATATTCCATATTATACAATTAAACAGACCTATTTATCTTATAAAATAAAAATGTATGAATTAAAGCTGTCCTGCCCAATAATAATGGCAATGCTGACTAAAAAAACGGGCAAAAAATCAGAGCAAATCAAACCGACTTTCATCAGATTTAATCTGCTCTATAAATGCTCGTTTTATGCAGTGTTAA
>CANQSN010000111.1 GCA_947626505.1 uncultured Lachnospiraceae bacterium | reverse complement strand
TCATAGTGTTGAACTCAGTTGTAGATGCGATACGGTTAACCTCAGAAGCGATTGCATTAATCTCCTTCTTGATAGCATCACGGTCAGCGGTAACGTTAGTATCGTTAGCTGCCTGTGTTGCCAGCTCTGACATACGCTGCAATACAGCATGAATCTCCTGTAATGCACCCTCAGCAGTCTGGATAAGTGAGATACCGTTCTGTGCGTTAGTAGAAGCCTGATTCAGACCTCTAATCTGAGCGCGCATCTTCTCAGAAATAGTAAGACCTGCTGCATCATCTGCTGCACGGTTAACTCTGTAACCTGAAGCTAACTTCTCTGCAGTCTTAGACTGAGACTCAACAGCGATGTTGAAGTATCTGTTTGTGTTTGCTGCTTGCATGTTGTGTTGTACTATCATAATAATTCCTCCTTGAATACGCGATAGCATCCTTGCTATCGGTGCTTAATAAATAGTTGTATAATAATCTCCGAAGAGTTTATTAACTTAATTGCTTACATAATATATATCGAAACAATTCTCAAATACTTTATAGCTAATTTTAAAAAAATCTAATTTTTTAATCTACTTTTTTTTGTCTAGCATGACGCTTGAATATGCGCTTGCTCCTGTCATATTCTGATAATAATTGCTGACTACCTGCGTACCGCGCTTGTATCCGCTATACTCCTGCTGTTTCTTGGAAAATATAGTCTCAAGCTTGGCGCGATTTCTCTCCTCCAACGCCTGAATCGCCATACTGAGACGCGTAATCTCCCTTACACGATTCTGCATCTCCTTTATCTCCTCAGAAAGCTCTCTAGTATGCTCTTTCATATATGCGCCTATACGCTCATATGAACTCTCAAAGCCATCGTCCGCACGCTCAAGTTCACTAAGCATCTCCGCCTTTACATCAAGCATGTCGTCAAATACTTCCATGTCAAATTCTTCGCCTTTAAGATACTCCGCCTGCTGTTCTGTCATATCTAATAAATTGTTAAGCAGTCTCTCCTTCTTCTCAAGGCTGTCTCTTAAAATGGATATATATCTACTCTGACTCTCCATGGTAAACCTCTCCTAAGACTTAACAGCGCCAATACATATACTATACACCATATTGTAATATAATGCAATTATTATCTTGAAGCGCCCGCACGCTGCATAATAATCTTCCAATTATCCCTTAAATCGCGAAGCTCATTAAGCACATCGTTCAGCACCTCTATGTCCTTATGCATATTCGCCTCAATCAATCTCCGGTAAATATAATCATAAATAACATCAAAGTCCTTTGACACCGGATACTTACGATCTAAAGTAGCCTGAAACTCCACTATAATATTCTCTACCTTGGTAATATTGTTATGCGCCTCCTGAAAATTCTTATTCTCTACTGCTTCAATCGCTTTATTGCAAAACTTGATAGCTCCTTCATAAAGCATAAGAGTAAGTTCTCCCGGAGTGGAAGTCATTACACGATTCTGACCATATAACTGCGCCGCATTACGGTATGCCATATCAAACGCCTCCTAATTACTGTGATGCATAGAATCTACTGTCCGCCGCCGGTTAAAGGAGTAAATCCTAACTGAGATGCAGTAGCGTTGACCTTCGTCATAGCAACCTCCATAGCGCTAAACTGCTTATAGTACTTATCCTGAATCTCCTCCAGCCTCTTTTGCAGTTTCTCTATTTCATCCTCATAATCATCAATCTTATTGGTGTATGTCTTATCATCATATATATTACCATAGCTTCTTACAGTACGATTGCTTGCATCTGTCATCTTGGTAATCTTATCATAAAGCTTTGTTCCAATCTCAGCAAACGTATTCATAACCCTATCCGGATCTTTCTCTAACGCCTCTTTCAGCTTATTGGTCTTATCTGCATAATCCGGATCGTCTTCATCGCCCTGAATATGCAGTAAACCATACTCTGTGTAATTACCTGTAACGATACCGAAAGAAGATAATGAAAACTTTCCGACAGAACCATCGTCCTTAGTAATGCCAACTGATGAGGCTAATATACTCCTCATATTCGTAATGATTGAGTTAAGGCGATCGTCTCTTGACAATAAATCCGCCTTAGCCTTCTCCTCCCACTGCTTAAGCTGAGTCTCTGTAAGCTGAGCTTCCTCATCCTCAGTAAGCGGCTCGTATCCTGTACTTTTTGCGCGGTATTTTTCATTCATCTCTGTAATCAGATTATTATATTCCTTAACAAAATCTTTAATTACATTATAAGCCGCGTCAGTATCCCTTGAAACGCCTATGGTCATCTCATCGCCGGACTTTCCGTTTGTTACATCAATGGTAATTCCTAAAGCGTCTACTACAATATTATTGTTTTTAGAAGTCAGGAAAGCTCCGTTAAGCTCTATCTGTGCATCTGTAGCGTCCTGCTTAGACATCCTTCTCTTTTCATAATCTTCTGTAGACTCATCGCCCCTTTGACCATCATCCATCAATCCTAACTTCTTCAACGCTGCTTCTGAATTAGGGTCTGAAGCAGAAGCCTCAAACTTAAAATCGTTCTCTGCGCCGGTTGCGCTGGAACTAAAGAAGAATCTCTGGTTCGTTGCGTCAAAAGAAGCTGTAATCTTGCCGCCGGATGCGTCTGCAATCTGCTTTGCCAGCTGATCCATAGTAGTATTTTCATCAATCTTAATTGCAATTGAATCTCCTGAGCCCATGACCAAATTAAACTCTGCTGAAGCAGTACCTAAATATTGCGAAACCTTGCTCTTTCCTGAAAGCTTAGT
>CANQSN010000110.1 GCA_947626505.1 uncultured Lachnospiraceae bacterium | reverse complement strand
GGTGCTGCACTTGTTTCCGACTGCTAAGGGTGTATTCGGAATTGAGGACAATAAGCCGGAAGCCATTAAGGCAATCAGCGAATGTATTAAAGGCGAGGAACGCATGGAGGTTGCTGTGCTTAAGACCAAGTACCCTCAGGGAGGAGAGCGCACTCTTATATATGCAGTAACAGGACGGGAGATTAATTCTACTATGCTGCCGGCGGATGTGGGATGTATCGTGCATAATGTGGATACTTTAATTTCTATTAACCGGTGTATTTATGAAGGAAAGCCATTGATGGAAGGCATGGTTACAGCTACGGGTGACGCCATTGCAGAGCCGGGTAATTACAGAGTGTATCTTGGAACGATGGCAACGGAATTGCTTGAAGCTGCCGGAGGTTATAAGAAGGAGCCGGAGAAGGTTATCATTGGAGGTTCTATGATGGGAAGAGCCACAGCTACGTTAGATATTCCTATTCATAAGACATTTTCCTCTATTTTGGCAATGACTAAGGACGAAGTTGCGGCAAATGAACCAAGCAATTGTATTAAGTGCGGACGCTGCGCCACAGTGTGCCCGGGGCGTATTATTCCGCAGAAGGCGGCAGTAGCGGCGGCGCATGGAGATAAGGAAGCATTTGTTAAATTAAATGGTATGGAGTGCTGCGAATGCGGGTGTTGTTCCTACATTTGTCCGGCAAAAAGGCATTTGACACATACCATAAGCGCAATGCGTAAACAGATTTTGGCTGACCGCAAGAAGAAATAGAAGGGAGTGTGTATTGTGGGCGATATGTTAAAGGTATCTAACTCTCCGCATGTGAGAGATAAACGTACAACTGCCGGTATTATGCGGGATGTGTTTATCGCATTACTGCCGGCGAGTATATATGGAGTTTTTAATTTTGGCGCCAGAGCGGCATTGATTTTGATTGTCAGTACTGTTTCTGCGGTGGTGTTTGAAGGTATTTATCAAAAATGCATGGGACAGAAGCTTACAATTTCCGATTGTTCGGCGGCAGTTACCGGACTGCTGCTGGGAATGAATTTATCCCATACAGTTCCTTGGTGGATGGCAGTTTTAGGTTCGGCATTTGCTATTATTATAGTAAAACAGCTTTTCGGGGGACTTGGACAGAATTTTATGAATCCGGCTCTGGGAGCAAGATGTTTTCTCATGATTTCCTTTGCAGGTCAGATGACAAGCTTTACATATGACGGAGTTACGGGAGCAACCCCTCTTGCATATGTTAAAAATGGCGACTTATCAATGATTAACGTAAAGAATATGTTTTTTGGAAATATTGCCGGTACCATTGGTGAGACGTCAGCATTTTGGCTGTTGGTTGGAGCTATTTACCTGCTGGTTAGAGGAGTTATTTCTCTTAGGATTCCGGCAACATACATAATTACTGTGGCAGCGCTTGTGACGCTGTTTGGTGGAAATGGCTTTGACATTACTTATATTGCAGCCCATGTTTTTGGCGGAGGACTAATCTTAGGTGCATTTTTTATGGCGACGGATTATGTAAGCTCGCCTATTACAGTAAAGGGACAGTATGTATATGCGGTGTTGTTAGGCATTTTGACTGCAGTGTTCCGTCTATATGGAGGAACAGCAGAGGGAGTATCTTATTCAATTATTATATGTAACCTTTTGGTACCGTTAATTGAGAAGGTGACAATGCCTACACCGTTTGGAATGGGAGGTAAGAAGCATGAATAAATCATTAATTAAAGATGCCCTTGCCTTGACAGTGATTACTTTAATTGCAGGGTGCTTATTAGGTTTTGTGCAAATGATTACGGAAAAACCGATTGCAAAACAGCAGGAGATTATAAAGCAGGAGGCATATAAAGAGGTATTTCCTGAGGCGGCGGAATTTAGTGAAGTTGAGGGCGCGGCTCCTCTAAAGGATTGCAGTGCTGCTTTAAAGGACAGTGGTTTAGCAGAGAACAATGATATTTTGGAGATTTTAGCGGCTGTCCCGTCAGAGGGAAGCAAAGAGATTATAGGATATGTTATGACGATTACAAATAAAGAGGCGTATAGCGGAGAGCTGACCATGACTATGGGAATCAAGTCGGACGGTACAGTTACAGGGATAGCATTTACTTCTCTTGCAGAGACTGCGGGGCTTGGAATGAAGGCGGCAGAGCCGGAGTTTAAGAATCAGTATAAAGATAAAAATGTGGAAGCGTTTACTTACACCAAATCCGGAGCGGAAAGTGATAATGAGATTGATGCGCTAAGCGGTGCGACAATTACTACCAATGCGGTTACAAATGGAGTAAATGCGGGTATTGCTTATTTTCAATATGTGACAGGAGGTGGCAGTGATGAATAAGCCGGCAGAGCGGTTATATAATGGTATAATTAAGGAGAATCCTACGTTTGTGTTGATGCTCGGTATGTGTCCTACACTTGCAGTTACTACTTCTGCTGTTAATGGAGCGGGTATGGGGCTTACTACCACAGTGATTTTGGTGCTGTCCAATATGATGATATCAATGTTGCGTAAGGTAATTCCCGACAGGGTAAGAATTCCGGCATATATTGTTGTTGTTGCTACTTTTGTGACATTGGTTCAATTTTTATTGCAGGCTTACATTCCTACGCTTAATGACGCTTTGGGAATTTATATACCGCTTATTGTAGTAAACTGTATTATTTTGGGGCGGGCAGAGTCTTATGCTTCTAAGAATGGAGTCTTTTTATCAATGTTTGATGGAATCGGAATGGGGCTTGGATTTACTGTAGGTTTGACGTTAATTGGAGTATTTAGGGAGCTTTTGGGAAATGGAACCATTTTCAATATTAAGGTTCTGCCTGACTCCTATGAGCCTATTGTAATCTTTGTGTTGGCGCCGGGAGCATTTTTTGTTCTGGCATTTTTGGTTGCGGTACAGAATAAAGTGAAAAACCGCAAGCAGACTGAGCATTCAGTTATGGCTACCTGTGATACGGGCTGTGCGGGCTGCGCTTCTATAGGTATTTGTAATGGACATATAGAAACCGGCAAACAAGAGGAAGAATAGAAAGGGGTGGCATAGATGAAAGAATTATTTTTAGTTGCAGTGGGCGCTGCATTGGTAAATAATGTGGTTCTTAGCCAGTTTTTGGGGTTGTGCCCATTCCTTGGGGTTTCCAAAAAGGTGAATACTGCAGCAGGAATGAGCGGCGCAGTTATTTTTGTTATTACGATTGCCACTATTGTGACATGGCTTATTAATGAGTTTATACTGATTCCGTTTAATGTAATGTATATGCAGACAATTGTGTTTATTTTGGTGATTGCTGCATTGGTACAATTTGTAGAGATGTTTTTAAAAAAATTCAGTCAGGGACTTTACCAGTCTCTTGGTGTGTTCCTGCCTTTGATTACAACTAATTGTGCAGTGCTTGGAGTGGCAATCAGCAATGTGACAAACGGATATGGATTTGTAACTGCATTGGTAAGTGGAATTGCAACTTCAATAGGATTTGCAATTGCAATTATTATTTTGGCTGGAATTAGGGAAAAGATTGAGTACAATGATATTCCGGAGAGTTTTCAGGGAACTCCAATTGTCCTATTGACTTCAGGCCTGATGGCAATTGCTTTTTATGGATTTGCAGGATTAATATAAGGGAGGGAGTAGAATGAACGGTGTAATACTTGCCACAGTTATTGTGGGTGTAGTTGGATTGATAATCGGTTTGTTTCTCTGCTTTTTCTCAGAGAAGTTTGCAGTGGCAGTGGACGAAAAGGAACAGGCTGTTCGTGCAGAGCTTCCGGGTAATAACTGTGGCGGATGCGGATATGCAGGCTGCGATGGCTTGGCGGCGGCAATAGCAAAAGGGGAGGCAGAAGTAAGCGCTTGTCCTGTGGGAGGAGAATCATGTGCCAATGCAATTGCTTCTATTATGGGAGTTGATGCAGGCAGTGGTGTGCGTCAGGTGGCATATGTCAAGTGTGCCGGCAATTGTGAGGCAGCTAAGGAAGGATATGAATATTCAGGACCGAAGGATTGCCTGATTGCTTCTATGGCTCCGGGCGGAGGACCGAAGGCATGTAACTATGGCTGTCTTGGCTTTGGTAATTGCGTAAAGGCATGTCCTTTTGATGCAATCCATATTGTGGATGGCATTGCAGTTGTAGACAGGGATGCGTGTAAAGCCTGTGGTAAATGTGTGGCGGCATGTCCCAAAAATCTTATTGAATTGCAGCCTGATACTGCTAAATGGGCAGTAGAGTGCAGTTCAAAAGACAAGGGCAAGGATGTAATTAAGGTATGTTCCGTAGGTTGTATTGGCTGCGGAATCTGTGTAAAAGAATGTCCTTTTGATGCGGTACACGTAGAGAATGATATTGCTTACATAGATCAGGAGAAATGTAAGAAATGTGGTTTGTGTGCAAAGAAATGCCCGAAAAAGATTATACGGAATCCGAAGGAGGGTTAGAGGCATAAGTTTGGACATTTGATTCAAAGAAGGTAAAGTAATTACAAGTGTTTGAATTGGATAAGGAGTTACAACGTGGCATTGGGATAACCTTTCCTGATGCCTTTTCTTTTTTCAGTATTGTTGGTGGTTATCAAAAGTGTTGCAGTGTATAATTTGAAATAGGCTTATTGGTAGAATTACCTGATACGTTATCAAGAAATCATTAGTGCGTATAATAGTGAACAGGGTAGGGCGACCATTGGAAAGATAGTTACTGATTTAATGAATCCGGCAAATTAGATGGATTAAGAACACCAACGATATATCAGAGTATAAATTTGTGGATAAGTATTTTAAAAAGATAAAAAATAAAGAAAAAAGATGTCAAATAGGACTTGGAATATTAATAAAAATGTGGTATTATGAAGTTAGAACATATGTGCGATACAAAAATGGAGGGTACTGGGCTATGGCAAAACGGTTTTGGCACAGTAACAAGGAATACTGCCAATTAATTTAT
>CANQSN010000109.1 GCA_947626505.1 uncultured Lachnospiraceae bacterium | reverse complement strand
AATAGTATGGGTATTACTGCAAATGCTTTAAATACAAAAAATTATAGCGCCGGATTAGGACAGCAGGATTTATCGGGAGACGCCTCAGGGGATGCCTCGGGTAATGCCTCGGGTAACGCCTCAGGAGACGCATCGGGTAATGCCTCGGGTAACGCATCGGGAGACGCCTCAGGGGATGCCTCGGGTAATGCCTCAGGAGACGCATCGGGAGACGCATCGGGAGACGCCTCAGGGGATGCATCAGGCGAAGCCTCAGGAGATTCTGCCGGAAAGACGCCAAGCGATATAGTTAAACAGGAATACAGCGGTATTTCTGCGCCTAAACCTGAAATTATATTCCTTTCTGCTACAAGTATATTTATAAATATGCAGGAAGGATTGGAATATGGAATAAGATGTCCTGATACAGAACAGGATTTTAAGTGGCAAAGCAGCGGTAAGTTTTTTGGCTTGACTCAAAAGACAAAATATGAAATAGCGGTACGTTATGCAGAGACAGAAAAAACATATGCAGGCGGTACAAGCATTTTGGAGACTGTGACAGGTTCTTGGTTTTATTCTGTAAGATATCATTTAAATAGTGGTAAAAATATGGCGTTGAATCCATTGACCTATCAGGAGGGGGCGTATAATTACGCTTTATATGCGCCAACTAGAAATGGCTATGTTTTTCAAGGATGGTATGAGGACTCCGAGTTTAAGTATGCAATAACAGGTATTGATTGTTTGCGGAAATGTGATATCCATTTGTATGCAAAATGGAAGAAGGTGGATACCGGTAAGGTTAAGGGAGTCAACGTAAAGTTACATAGCAATTGCCGGATTAAGATTTCTTTTCAAAGATCAAGTGCAGTCAGTCATTATCAGGTTCAGTATTCATCCAGTAAGAAGTTTGCTTCAAGCAAGACTGCGTCTGTTATTACAACAGGGCATACATTGACTACTCCTAAGCTTTCAAAGGGGGTTAAATATTATGTACGTGTCCGCTCTGTTACATATGATTCTACCGGTGCGGCAGTATATGGAGAATATTGTGATGTTCGTACCTGCTCTACTAAGAGCGATGAGAATATAGTTGCCGGTAAGAAGGCAGGCGCAAAGAAAGCAAGTACAGGTAAAACAGCAAGCAAGGATAAGAGAGCAAGTACAAGCAAAACAGCGAGCAAAGGTAAAAAGGCAAGTACAAGTAAGGATAAAACAGCAAGCAAAGGTAAAAAGGCAAGTACAAATAAAAAAACAAGCGGGGATAATAAAAACAAGACCTCAGGAGATGCAAAAAAAAGGCGCAAGATTATAAGGAAAAATAAGGGAACTATATATTTATCACCAAAAGATAAAAGACAACTGTCGCTTCCGAAAGAAATGAAAAATGCCAGCAAATTGTGGAAGAAGCTTAGAATTGAGATTGCAAATACAGGCTGCGTAAAGGTAAGCAAAAAGGGAATTGTAAAGGCGCTGTCTCCGGGAAAAACAACAGTTAAGTTTAAGCGCAGCTATAAGGTATTTACCTATAAGGTTATAGTCGAGAATATTAAAATATCCGCAGCTAAGATTGGTATGGTTGTAGGGGATATAAATTCTGTTTCGCTTATTGGCGCTGTCTCCAAACCTACCTATAAAAGCAGCAACAACAAGGTGGTAAAGGTTGATAAGCGAGGAGGGCTCAAGGCAGTCAAGGCTGGAAATGCGACCGTCACCATGACTTATCACAATCACAAATACAGCTCAAGGGTTAGTGTAATTTCCAAAGAGGAAGCTAAAATCAGGAATACATATGATTTTTATTTTGGCTGTATTTATCGATACATGAATGTCGGGGAACAGTTTACAGTGCCTTATATAGTTACGCCGGAAACCTTGACAGCGTCGGATATTGTGTGGAAGTCTGAAAACGAAAGAATTGCAGTTGTTAATAACGGAGTAATTACAGCATTGAATCCCGGAATTACAAGCGTTTATGTAAAGTATCAGGATCAGATTGCAACCATGAAGGTGAATGTTATCGGAAGCGGAACTGCGAAGGAACAGATAAGATTTGTTTCCCATAGAGGGGCATACGGGTTGCCGGAAAATAGCATAGCTGCTTTTGAAAAAGCGGCGGACTTAGGATATACATGTGTTGAGACAGATATAAGATGGACTAAGGATAATGTTCCTGTGCTTATTCATGATGCTACAACTGCCAGATATACAGATGAAATTGACAACATAAAGGTCAGTGATTTGACTTACGAGGAGTGTATGAAGCTGGATTTTGGGCAAAAGTATGGCGAGGAGTACAAGGATACTAAGGTCGTCCGCTTTGATAATTTTCTTGAGCTTTGCAGGGACAGGAATCTTAATTGCTATGTAGAAATAAAAGGCGATATTTACAGGGAACAAAGTATGGTTTTAGCAGAGCTGATAAAACTATATGATATGCTTGATAAAACAACTATTATCAGCTTTTCTGAGGATTCGCTGCTTAGTATTTCGGAGCTTTTGCCAACAATAAGGCTAGGGTATTTAAGAAATTCTATAAAGACCAATACGATTAGCGATATAAAAAAGCTTAAAAACGGTTATAATAATGTGTTTTTAAGCGTTAAGTACGAGACTCAGCTTGGCTGGTATCAGTTAAGAGAGCTTGGAAATGAAAATATTGATTTGGAGTGCTTTACTGTAGATGATTTAGGAGTTGCTAATGCTGCAATAAATCAGGGATTTATGGGTATTACCACAAATGCAATTACTCCGAACCAGTTTGCAAATCAGGGAGGACAGTAGATGGAACATAAAAATAACAGAAACAGATTGGCAATATGCTATTTGCTTATAATATGCCTGATTATGGGACAGTATGTGTCCGCTGATTTTGCATTTGTCGAGGCAGCTTCGATAGAAGCGTCAGGCGAGGCGTCGGGGAA
>CANQSN010000108.1 GCA_947626505.1 uncultured Lachnospiraceae bacterium | reverse complement strand
GTTGTTGGATTATCCGTTGTCGGTGTTCCTGTTGTTGGATTATCCGTTGTCGGTGTTCCTGCCTCGCCCTCCGAATCAATTCGGGAAATGTTCATTACCGTAGCAAACGAACCTGCATTATATAAATCTGCATCATACATCGTTATCTTCAAATAATAAGTCGTTCCCGCTGTCATATCGCAGCTTAACTTAAAGTTATAGTTTTCTCCGCCATCATCATCATATACAAAAGCATACTCGTCAGACATTGAATTGTACAAATATAAACATGGATCTTCTACGCCTGTTGAAGTAAATTGATATGTTCCGCTTGTTTTTGGAGTAAAGCTGTACCACTGATAACTGAATGAATCTATATCCACAATGTTATTGCCTTTACTTACCTCAATCGGAGTAGGCTGAATCTGGGAAATGTTCATTACTATATCATTCAAACCTGTATCATATGAATCTGTATCATATAGTACTATCCTCAAATAATATGTGGTGTCCTCTATCATATTATAGCTTAACTTAAAGTTATTGTCTTCTCCGCTATCATCATCAGACGAACGGGCAATCTTGTCAGATAGCGAACTGTACAAATATATACATGTATCTTCTGAACCTGTTGAAGTAAATTGATATGTTCCGCTTGTTTTTGGAGTAAAGCTGTACCACTGATAACTGAATGAATCTATATCCACAACGGTATCGCCTTCGCTTACCTCAATCGGAACAGGCTGCTCTGTTGTCGGAGTTCCCGCTGAGCTTTCCGAATCAATTCGGGAAATGTTCATTACTGTATTATACGAACCGGAATTATACATTCTTATCTTTAAATAATAAGTAGTTCCCGCTGTCATATCACAGCTTAACTTAAAGTTATAGTTTTCTCCGCTATCATCATTAGACATAAAACAGTCTTCGTCATATATTGAATGATACAAAGATAAACACGGATCTTCTGAACCTGTTGAAGTAAATTGATATGTTCCGCTTGTTTTTGGAGTAAAGCTGTACCACTGAATGTCGTATTCGTCATATAGGGATTTATATGCCTTCAAAACAGTATTGCCTTCGCTTGCCACAACCGGAGTACGCTGTGTTGTCGGCGTCTGCGTAGTAGGAGTTTTCTGCGTTGTTGTCGGCGTCTGCGTTGTAGGCGCCTTTGTAGTCGTCGTCTCCGTCGTTGTCGCCTTTGAAGGATCAATAACCTTTACTTCACATGACGCTGTAAAACCGTCTTTACTTTCTGCCGCAATAGTTACTGTTCCGTCTGCAACAGCAGTCACCTTGCCATTACTGTCAACAGTCGCAATATCAGAATCCAAGCTCTTATATGAAACGCCATTGAACAAAACAACCTTTCCGCCGCGAGAACTAATGTTTGAAGCCGCCTTCATAGTAACATAAGTTGTATCGCCTATATTAAGCGTACTCTTTCCGGCTGTCAATGCTGCGCCGGATAACGCCGACTTCTTAATCTCAATAGTCTGTATGCAATTTGATATAGACGAACCGAAAGTTTCGTCTAATTCCGCTTTACTTGAAGAGAATCTTCCGCATGTAGTATTGGGATAAATTCCGTCTTTAGAATAAAAACATCCTAATCCAACATATGTATTATTGGGATCAATCATTTGCCTGTAATGACCGGTGCCTGAAGTTGTTTTTTGATTAACCCATAGGTTTTTCTCACCATACCATTGATTAACGCCTGAAACCATAGAAGTAGAGTAATTCCATGCAATTACCTCTCCATTACCCTTTTCTTTACAATCCGGCAGCGACAATGTCCAGCACGAGCTTCCATTCGGTCTGTCATGCGATACGTCCAGGCTTTGCTCTGCCGCGCGGATTCTTGCTATACGCTCTAAATCAGAAGACCACTTAATCGGCTTATAATCTTCTAAAGTCAACGCCTTATTGTTTGAGTAACTAGGGTTGGGAACTCCTTCTTTACAAGCTTCATATCGAATCTCATTAATGCGGGCTAAAGTCTCCTCGACTTCATCAGCGAGATAACTTCCCTCCATACCTGCCAAAATGCATCCCTCCGACGCTTCGGATACGCTTGTGCTAAGTATTACAGTTGACTCATCCTTCGCTTTTACTTCCGGAACACAGTAAAACACTAAGCTCAACGCTAACATAAATGCAACAGTGCGTCTGAATCTGACAACTAATATATCTTTCATACGTCTAATCCCTCCTATAGGTATAATACTCACTGCCAATATTGTAAAAGTCTTGGCGCAATTATCCTCCGCCTATAAAGGCGCAAGTAATCTCTCGTCTTATATACAATATATACTTTATTATAAAATATGATTTTATATTGGTCAAGATTGGCATTGCTAAATATGCAATATAAGCGCTGACAATCACACAAAAAAGAGCTGCGCACATTTGTGCACAGCCCATATCTTATTATTTTATTTATAAGCATTAAAGTTTAGCAACAACCTTGCCCTTAAATCCTGCGCTCTTAAGAGTCTTCTTAAATTTCTTAAGATTGCTCTTGCTCATCTTCTTGCTGACCTGAATAGTCATCTTCTTAGTATTCAAGCCCTTGAACGCATTCTTCTTAACCTTAATCGGCTTCTTAACCTTAAGCTTTATAGTCTTAAGCTTCTTACATCCTGCAAATGCAGACGTATTAATATTCTTTACGGTTTCAGGCAATGTAATTGTCGTAGCCTTTCCGCAGTTCTTAAATGCATTCTTGGCAATTGTAACGACGTCGTATTTTACACCGTCAACAGTCACCTTAGAGCTAACGGTTACAGCGGCCTTATTAGTCTTCTTAACACTGTTAAGAGTAGCTTTTCCGCTGGCAGTTGTACTTACTACAGGAGTAACACCATTTGTCTTATCAGCAGTTACATTCTTTTTATCAACCGGAACAGCAGGCGCTTCAGTAGTAGCTA
>CANQSN010000107.1 GCA_947626505.1 uncultured Lachnospiraceae bacterium | reverse complement strand
AAAGAACTACGCAAAGAACGCAGCGATATTGCCATGATATTTCAGAATTTTAATCTTCTAATGCAAAAAAATGTACTGAATAATGTCTGTTTTCCGTTACGACTTCAAAAAATACCAAAAAAAGAAGCCAAGGAAAAAGCAATGGAACTGTTAAAAACAGTGGGGCTGGAAGACAAATCAAAAGCATATCCGGCTCAGTTATCCGGCGGTCAGAAGCAAAGGGTTGCAATTGCAAGAGCATTGGCATCTAATCCAAAGATTCTTTTATGTGACGAGGCGACCAGCGCCCTCGACCCACAGACAACAGAATCCATACTTGCATTACTGAAAGAAATCAACCGTAAATTAGGTATTACAATAGTTGTCATTACACACCAAATGAGCGTCATTCAGGAAATCTGTAATAAAGTGGCAATTATTGAACATGGCAGTCTGGTAGAGGAAGGAAATGTCAATGAAATATTTGCAAAGCCAAAATCCAAGGCTGCCAAACAACTGATTTTTGGCGAGAATGCATTTCCTGAGAACTTAGGAAACGAAAAGATATTGCATGATGTTAAGGAGTTAAAGGCAGATAGGAAAATACGCATTATATATTCAGAAAATTCAGCATTTGAACCTGTGATTGCCAACATGATTTTAAAATTCCAGACGCCTGTGAACATTCTTCGGGCAAACACAAAGAATGTAGGCGGCATTGCAAAAGGTGAAATGATATTGGGAATATCAGAGGACAAACAAATGTATCTTAATCTTGTTTCCTATCTGGAAGAAAAAGGCTTATCCGTACAGGAGGTGACAGACGATGTTTGATGAACAAATTATAGATATGCTATGGCAGGGAGTAAAGGATACTGTATATATGACACTGGTGTCTTCTTTCATCGGGTATCTGGTGGGACTTCCCATGGGAATCCTGTTAGCTGTCAGTGATAAAGACGGAATAAAGCCAAATGCTGTCATTTACCGTATTTTTGATGTGATATCCAATGTAATTCGCAGCATTCCATTCCTGATACTGTTGATTTTACTGATTCCATTTACCCGCCTGCTTGTGGGAAGGAGCTACGGTTCAACTGCAACTATTGTTCCACTGGTCATTACCGCAGCGCCATACATCGCAAGATTAGTAGAATCTTCGCTAAAGGAGGTAGACAAAGGCGTAATAGAAGCAGCCAAATCAATGGGAGCTACCAATTTTGATATTGTATGCAAGGTTCTCCTTGTGGAGGCCAGAACATCCATCATTATGGGGGCTACCATAGCCACAGGAACCATTCTTGGGTATTCCGCCATGGCAGGAACTGTGGGAGGAGGTGGATTAGGTGATATTGCAGTACGGTATGGTTATTACCGTTGGCAGACCGATATCATGATTATTACCGTTGTGCTAATCATTATTTTATTCCAAATTTTCCAAAATGCCGGAATGAAAGCAGCAGCAAAATTAGATAAGAGAAAATAGAAATGGAGGACAAAAATTATGAAAAGAAAATTATTAGCAGGTATTTTAGTAGGAGTTTTAGCAGTAACATCATTAACAGGATGTGGAGGTTCAGGCAGTGACACAAAAACTGCCGATAGCAATAAAACAGAGGAGAGCAAAACGATAAAAATCGCTGCATCCGAAACGCCACATTCTGAGATTTTAGCAAAAGCAAAAGATATCCTAAAGGAACAAGGTTATGATTTGGAGGTAACAGTTTTTGATGATTATGTACAGCCAATGACAGTTGTGGAATCCGGCGAATTTGACGGAAACTATATGGCACATGTGCCTTATATTGAGCAATTTAATGAGGAGCAAGGCACACATATTGTCAATGCAGGCGGCATCCATTACGAACCGTTCGGTATCTATCCAGGCACAAAGAAATCTCTCGATGAAATTAAAGACGGAGATACTATCGCAGTACCCAATGATACTACAAATGAAGCCAGAGCCCTTCTTCTTTTAGAAGATAACGGGCTCCTCAAATTGAAAGAAGGCGCAGGTCTTACTGCAACCGTAAATGATATTGAAGAAAACCCGCATAATATAAAATTTCAGGAATTAGAAGCCGCACAGGTGGCAAGAGTACGAGAAGAAGTCGCATTTGTGGTATTAAATGGCAACTATGCATTGGAAGCCGGATTATCAGTAGCAAAGGATTCTATTGCATTTGAAGCAGTCGATTCCGAAGCAGCAAAAACCTATGTAAATGTAATTGCTGTAAAAGAGGGAAATGAAAATAACGACGCCATACAGGCATTAGTTAAAGTGCTTAAGTCAGATGAAATTAAACAGTATATCAGGGATACTTACGATGGCGCAGTCGTTCCGTTTGAATAAACTGCAAAACACTCTTTAGAGTGACCTTAATAAATTCTTAAAAATATTAACCAGCAATAAAAGAGTTGTACAACAACTCTTTTATTGCTTTAAGTCTACATATCTGTATTAATGAGCACCTTATTTCCCATCTTGTAGGTTGCACCTGCAGCTTTTGCATGTTCCTGAATTCGATTCATTCCCATACTATATAATTCTGCAGCCTGCTTGTACGTTACGAAACGATTACGAATATTACCATCCGGCAAGTTATACTTCTTCTGTTCCTGCATATCAGCTTCTCCTTTCTGTTGCCATCCTTTATTTGCTGGCTTCTATCATTTACTTGGAGTCAAAAAAAGCTGATTGCAAAAATGGGTCAAAAAAAACTGATTTATTTTCTTATAAACCACTTTATATCTGCTTAAAATGGTGCGCAAAAAAGGCATCAGCCGATTATGACCAATGCCTTACACATTATCCTCTATTTGGTTCGCTTTGTTCTATTAGCCAAAATCAATATTTTTTTATTTTTGGCTAATAGCATGGAGGATTGTTTTTGGTTTATTTAGAACGAGGTTACAATCGCAGAGAGTACCTGTGGTTCCAAACAGTATCAAATACATACAAAGGAGATTTATTATTGGTATAAGTGATGTATTTCATTTTCTGGATGGATATACGCCAAAACGTAGTGGATATGCGGTTTATTTGCCTTGCTTGAGCGTCGGGAATACCCAAGAGGATAAAGTATTATCCCCCATTATAGGGTATTATCCCGTATTTGCCGCATTTCTGAAAT
>CANQSN010000106.1 GCA_947626505.1 uncultured Lachnospiraceae bacterium | reverse complement strand
CCCCCACCTTATGTCCGCAAATATCGTTTACATTTTTAAAATCGTCCACATCAATCATAAGCAGAGTATAGTCTATGCCTTCCTTCACAAGCTCGTTTATAGTGGGCAAAAATGCTCCCCTTCTCAGCACTCCTGTCAGCTCGTCAGTGTTAGCAATCTTTATCCATTCTTCCAGCTCATCATCATTTTCTTTTCTAATCCTGTCCGCTTGAATACGCATTGAAACAAGATTGGTCACATCCATAGAACGGATAATGGATATCGGATTCCCATCTTCGTCCAAAAAACCATGTCCTAAACAAAATACAAACTTTTCGCTTCCATTCTTACATTTTATTCTATGCTCTATAAACGCCTCTCCCGACTTAGCAAGGTTTTTCTGAACCATATCAAAATATCTTTCCCTGTCCTCTTCAAATATCAAATCCGCCTGATATATATCATTCTCCTTAATGTCCTTTAAAGTATACCCTGTCATTTTAGAAAAATTTTCATCAATATCAATAATCTTCATATTATCATCTAATTTATAGGTAGTATACTCAATCTCGTTTATCACTGTTAAAGCCATATTCCCTCCATCAACAAACTTTTTTGTAAAAATTTTTAAATGTATTTTATTCTATACTCTGATAATACTATATAGTGATATTTTAACCTATTTCAGGTTAAAATTCAATCCCCTGAAACAGGCAAAATATACTGTTTTTTGAGGTGATGAAATGAAGAAATATCAAAGAATCCGTAACCTTAGGGAAGATTCTGATTTAAATCAGACACAATTTGCAAAAATATTAGGAATGTCGCAAACAGGATATTCCAAATATGAAACCGGTGAAAATGATATTCCTACAGAAATACTTTGTAAAATTGCTGACTATTATAACGTAAGCACAGATTATTTATTAGAACGAACGAATCAAAAAAAGCCATATCCGCACAAATAATGCATGGTATGGCTTTCTTAAATTACTATTAATCGCATACTTTGACTAAATGACATATTTTTTATCAGATGGAAGAATACTCTAAAGCGAGTCTTAAATTAACTTTACACCAGTTGATTACTTCTAAGAGTACTGCGCAGTGGAGTACCAATTATAATGGCTATAATAATCTTTATTACGTCACCCGGAATAAATGGAATCACACATGCCGAAAGAGCGGATACTGTTGCTGCCACAGTAAACGTCAGCTCCTGCTGTATCATATACCATGCAGTTCCAAAAATATAGCAAATAATCTGCCCTAATAACAATGCTAACATATATAATGCTGCCTTTAAAGGTCTTTTCAAGCTGCTGTTCCAAACCGCATCCACAATAATTCCCGCTGCTAACGCTTGCAGAACATATCCTATAATGTATCCTCCGGTAGGTCCGGCAAACTTTCCAAAGCCTCCGCTGAATCCTGAAAATACAGGGACTCCAATCATTCCAATCATTAAATAAATAATACAGCTCAATGTTCCGCGTTTCCAGCCAAGTGCAAATACTGCAATATAAATCATAAGATTCGCAAATGTAATTGGAATTGCAGTAAATGGAAGCGGCACCGTAAATGGCGCCACCACACAAATTGCCGCAGCCATCACAGCAACTAATACCATTTGCCTAAGCTTATTGGAACTATTTACATTATCCTTTGTAACCGCTTCATTTGCCATATCGTTCTCTCCTTTTATATATCCGTATATAAATAATATATACTGGCAGCTAATTTGCCTGAGCTTATATATAAATAGCAAAAATATTAATTATTTCCCTTGCTATCATACAGAATTATAGCACAATTTTTTGGATTGTCAACCTGTTTTTATTTTAGGTTGACAATTCTGACAATTAAGCGTTACACACAAAAAAATAGGGCAAATAGATTGCTCTATATGCCCTATATCTACAATTAATATTTTACTGCATAAGCTTTGCAAGCACCTCATTTACCAGCTTGCCATCTGCCTTGCCCTTTACTCTCGGCATTAATTCCTTCATAATCTTCCCCTTATCCTTAGCAGTCGGGGTATCTATTCCCATTTCTGAAAGTACCGATTTTATCTCTGCTTCAATCTCGCTTTCATCCATCATCTTAGGCGCAAATTCCTCATATACCTGAATTCTAAGCTTACACTCCTCAATCAAATCTGTTCTATCCTCTGGAGTCATATCAAGCGATTCTTTAGTTTGCTTAATCTCTTTTAACACAACCTGATTTTCTTCCTCTTCTGTCAAATCCTCACGCTTATCAATCGCCTTATTTTTTAGCGCTGAAAGCAGCATTGACAAAGAATCCTTCCTTGCCTTATCCTTTGCCTTCATAGCCTCCATCATCGCTGTTCTTACTTCATCAATCTTACTCATTTTACGTTCTCCTTCCTAATAGCATAATTTTCAAGACTCGCTTGCGAATCTTGGCGCAAACTTCGAGTCTGCTTTAGCAGCTACCTTTCTACCCGAAGCTTTAGTGCATACTCGCATAGCGTATGCCAGATGTAGGATTGAATCCTGCAACTGATACGAATTTGTTACTCACCGCCTATAAAGGCGGAAGTCATCTCCCACCTGATATATTACCTTATTACTGAAAAAATATCAATTAACCTATTATGCAAAAACATATTACTTGTACTGCCTCACACTCTCTTTACCGCTTATCGGTTTAATACATACTCCATAATATAATCGTCCATCACATAGCCCTGTCCAATGTCTGTCACTTCTTCCCTGACTATATCGAAGCCCCAATGCTTATAAACATCAATGGAGTGATTATTACGCCTGTTCACAGTCAGGTAAATTGACTCAAGGCTGTATGCATCGCAAAGTCCTGTCAGAAACTCAAAGGCTCTTGTTGAATACCCCTTTCCCCTATATGATTTTAATACATATAATTTGCTTAAAAATAATTTTTTGCTCTCCGGATGCACTCCTGTATATCCGATATAAATCCCATTTAACTCTAGAAAAAAATACTCATAGCCTTCTGCTATCTGTCCGGTAACAGCTCTTTTTGACTGGAATTTGTCCACCATATAATCAATCTGTTCATCTGTTATAATACATGGAAAATATTCGTGCCATACTTTATCTGCAATAGCTGCAAGCTGCGTTATCTGCTTCTCTGTCTCCACCGGTATAAATCTTAAACCCATAATAACCTTCTTTACCTTCTTTCCATTTGTGTTTTATATTAATAAATTATTACTATTCGTCAAAATATAGAGTTAAACACCCCTCCTTAGCAGACCATTTGACATTTGCCCCTTCTACATATGTAAGCTTCCCTGTAACCTTCTTAAGCATTTTTTTTAACTGCTTGCCCTTCTCTCCATAATAATACAAATAATATTCCGTATTATCATCTGTATAGGAAGCTTTGTCTGCCCACAGACCTGTATGCTCATAAATTAATTGGCAGTATTCCTTGTTACTGTGCCAAAACCGTTTTGCCATAGCCCAGTACCCTCCATTTTTGTATC
>CANQSN010000105.1 GCA_947626505.1 uncultured Lachnospiraceae bacterium | reverse complement strand
TGAGTACCGCAGCTTTACAATTATAAATGTATAAAAAAGGAGAAAAAAATGTCTGATATAGAGCAAAGTAAGATTCGTAATTTTTGTATTGTGGCGCATATTGACCATGGAAAGTCTACGCTGGCAGACCGTATTATTCAAATGACAGGGCTGCTTACCGAGAGGGAAATGCAGAATCAGGTGCTTGACAATATGGATTTGGAGAGAGAACGAGGCATTACAATTAAGGCGCAGACAGTGCGTATTGTATACAAATCCAAAAGCGGCGAAGAGTATATTTTTAATCTGATTGATACTCCGGGACATGTGGATTTTAACTATGAGGTAAGCAGAAGCCTTGCTGCCTGCGAGGGAGCTGTGCTTGTGGTGGATGCGGCGCAGGGTATTGAGGCGCAGACCTTGGCGAATGTGTATCTGGCATTAGACCATGATTTGGAGGTATTTCCTGTTATAAATAAGATTGATTTGCCCAGCGCTAATCCTGAATGGGTGAAGAACGAGATTGAGGACGTTATAGGTATTGAGGCGCAGGACGCCCCGATGATTTCCGCTAAAACGGGACTTAATGTGGAAGATGTTCTGGAGGCTATAGTGGAGAAGATTCCGGCGCCGAAGGGGAATCCTGACGGTCCGCTTCAGGCGTTGATTTTTGACAGTCTGTATGATTCCTATAAGGGAGTGATTATTTTCTGTCGTATTAAGGAGGGAAGGGTTAAGAAGGGCAGTACGATTAAAATGATGGCTACCGGCGCAACTGCTGAAGTTGTAGAGGTAGGTTATTTTGGCCCGGGACAATTTATTCCATGCGACGAGCTTTTTGCAGGAATGGTTGGTTATATTACTGCATCTTTAAAAAATGTCGGAGATACAAGAGTTGGAGACACAGTTACTGACAGGGATAATCCTTGCAAGGAGGCGCTGCCGGGATACAAAAAGGTGAATCCGATGGTATACTGCGGAATGTATCCGGCGGACGGAGCTAACTACCCTGACCTTAGAGATGCGCTGGAAAAGCTGCAGCTAAATGACGCTTCATTGCAATTTGAGCCGGAGACGTCTATTGCGCTGGGATTTGGGTTTAGATGCGGTTTTTTAGGCCTGCTGCATTTGGAAATTATTCAGGAACGACTTGAGAGGGAATACAATCTTGATATTGTAACCACCGCTCCGGGGGTTATTTATAAGGTTCATAAAAATAATGGCGAGGTAATTGAACTTACCAATCCGTCTAATCTGCCGGATCCTTCTGAGATAGATTATATGGAGGAACCGATAGTATCGGCTGAAATTATGGTTACTACAGAATTTGTGGGCGCTATTATGAAGCTGTGTCAGGAGAGGCGCGGCGTGTATATTGGAATGGAATATATTGAAGAAACAAGAGCGGTGCTTAGGTATGATTTGCCATTAAATGAGATTATATATGATTTCTTTGATGCTTTAAAATCCCGTTCAAGAGGGTATGCATCATTTGACTATGAATTGAAAGGATATGAACAGTCTTCGCTTGTTAAGCTTGATATTTTAATTAACAGAGAAGAAGTGGACGCGCTCTCGTTTATTGTGCATAATGATACAGCTTATGAGCGCGGACGGAAAATGTGTGAAAAGCTCAAGGGAGAGATTCCAAGACACCAGTTTGAAATTCCGATTCAGGCTGCTATTGGGAGTAAGATTATTGCGAGGGAGACAGTGAAGGCGTACCGCAAGGACGTGCTTGCAAAATGTTATGGCGGCGATATTACCCGTAAGAAGAAGCTGCTTGAAAAGCAAAAAGAAGGAAAGAAAAGAATGCGCCAGATTGGAAATGTAGAGATTCCGCAGAAAGCGTTTATGAGTGTGCTTAAGCTTGATGAAAATTAATTGGAAACGAAGGATAGGGGGTTAGGATGTATAAAGGGAAGCTTGGGATATATGTTCATATTCCGTTTTGCGTGAGAAAGTGTAATTATTGTGATTTTTTATCCTTTGGAGAGAAAGAGTGTAAGAGGATGAATAAAGCGGGGGAGCTGTACGAAAGATATGTCGGGGCATTGTGTGAGGAGATTGAAGCTTATAGGGAACCGGTTAAGGAATATGCGGTTGGAACAATCTATTTTGGCGGAGGAACGCCATCTGTATTAGATGAATATCTAATAATAAAAATATTAGATAAGCTTAGAGATGCATTTTATGTGGAGGAAAATGCGGAGATAACAATAGAGTGTAATCCGAAAACCACAAGCTTTGAGAAGTTTAAGGCTTATTTAGGCGCGGGAATTAACAGGTTGAGTCTTGGACTGCAATCCACCGACGACAGGTATTTGAAAATGCTTGGCAGAGTTCATACCTATGAGGATTTTTTAATCCAGTATGAGCAGGCTATAGCAGCGGGCTTCAATAACATAAATGTGGATATTATCAGCGCATTGCCGAGTCAGAGTTTGCATGAATGTGAGGAGGATGTGCGCAGGGTAGTTGAGCTTAAACCGGCGCATATTTCATCATATGGTCTTATTGTGGAAAAGGGAACGCCGCTTTACAACGATAAAGAGCTGCTAAAAAGTCTTCCGACTGACGAGACTTCAGTAAAGATGTATGAGCGTACAGTAGAGCTTTTAGAACAGTCCGGATACCGCCATTACGAGATATCCAACTATTGCAGAGAGGGAATGGAGAGCAGGCATAACAGCTCATATTGGACAGGGACGTCTTATCTGGGGTTAGGGCTTGGAGCTTCCTCATATTTTAACAATCAAAGGTTTCACAATGTAACAAAAATTGAGGAGTATTTTGAACTGCTTAAGGATAAGCAGAAAGGGACGCAAAAGAATATATCTGCATTGGGAAATGAAAGTTACGTAATAGAGAGGGATATGAAGGAGTTTGCAAATATAAAACCACAGTGTTTGTGGCGCGAGGTAGAGAAGCTCACAGAAAAAGACCGTATGGAGGAATTTATGTTCCTTGGACTTCGTATGATGAAGGGCGTGTCGTTTTCGGAATTTGAAGAAAGATTTCAAAGACCTCTTGAGAAGGTGTATAAAGAAGCCATTGAAAAGCATAAGAAGGCGGGGCTGTTAAGAGAATATGAAGAAGGAGGAGATATTTATCTTTCTCTTACAAAAAAGGGAATTATGGTCAGCAATCAGGTATTTGTGGACTTTATAATAGAATAGCAAAATTTAGTAAAAAGGAAATGCTTGAAAACGCAGTATAAGTGTTACAAGCATTTCTTTTTGTTTGCTTTAAAATAAAGTATTGACAAACTGTATATAACTGTATATACTGTGAATATAGAATACGGCGGGCAGCATTATGAAGGTTAGTAAAGCCTTTATAGACTGCATTTAGCTATGCGCCCGCTATTAAGGAGGAAGAAATATGGAAAGCGAGCAGATAATGTTAAAATGCAGCCAAGTGGGATATGCATATTCTGACTTTTCGTTAGAAGATATATCATTTGAATTGCCTAAGGGATATATTATGGGAGTGATTGGGAGAAATGGCTCCGGTAAGACAACGCTTGTTAAGGCGCTGCTTGGAAGCATAAAGGCGGAGGGAGAACGGTATATAAATGGGATTTCTTTAAATGAGAAGCCTGCTGAATACAAGTCGCGTATAGGTTATGTGTTTAATGATAATCCGTTCCCAAAGTATTGGAATGCAATGGATTGCGGTAATGTGTATGGAA
>CANQSN010000104.1 GCA_947626505.1 uncultured Lachnospiraceae bacterium | reverse complement strand
TATTTAGATTTTAACATTTTTAATATTTTTATGCAACAATACATTTCTATGTATGTTCTTCTGGATTTTAGTAGGCATTAACTAGAAACTCCCGCCTCTACAGGCGGGAGGATAATAGTGAAGTACCCATCATAATGAAATTATAACAACCGCAATCCCACTGGCTTTAGACAATGGGTAGTTTGCGCAGAGGTGACGCCGTCTCAAGTTAAAAAACGAACTTGATTCGGATAAAATATAATTAATCCCAGCAAAACACTTCCGACAATTCTCATAATTCCGTAAATTATCAGCCATTCACCGATAGTAATTGGGAAAGGAATGCGGCATAGTACGGAAATACTCTGCACCGGCATCCCAAGCTGCAAAAAAGGTAAAAACCACATATATATCGCATACTCCATCAATGTAAACAATATGGCAATCCCAGCGGAAATACTTATAAGCACCCATAATTTAACCTTTTTAATACCTTTGTTTCCTATCAGTGTGGTATTTAAAACAGAAAGCAGCTGTTCTGATTCACAGTTCACAAGAAATATACTCAGTAAAACAATTGAGAGAACCAAGCCAAAAGATATTCTTTTTAAATCAAAAAGCTGATTGTAATACAAGTCAAATACCATTTCACTCCCCTGTTTCTTCATCTGTAAATAATGCTCATAAACGGAAACAACAACATCTATTTTTACATTGCATTCATGGTATAAATCCCTGTATTCTATATATTCATCCGGTTTGATTTCTCCCTTCTGATATGCTTTCTCCATTTCATACTCTTTTTCAAGAACATTTTCCACACGTTCTTTCTCTTTTCTTAAAATTTCTCCGGCTTCATTCATCGTCTTTCCCTGTATTGTCTGATAAAGCTCTTGAGTAATTATTGTGTCCCCTCCGTTTTGCACCCCCTTTAACCGCAGAAAAAAGGCAAGCAAAGAAAATAAAAAAATCATCAGAAATATGCCGATTTTTTTTGTGCTGAATATTTTTTTACACTCAAACCAAAACATTTATCACACCGTCCTTTTCTTCTTATTCCAAATAAGATAAATGGTGAGAATTCCAGACAAAACAATCAGCACAATAAACGGAAAAATATACACCGGATACTGCCACCCATTCCATGTAAAAAAGCGGGGTTTTTCAAAATAATACTGCATTGTAAGAAGCGAAAAAGGATTACATCTCTTTTCAATGTCTATAATTTGATACATCTTTGCCATTGACAACAAATACCATCGGTCATCATTGAACAACATAGACGAATTTTCATATATAGTATAGTAAAATAAATCTTCTACTGTTCCGACTAACATCAACAGCGCAGACGCCACTTTCGCATAAGCACTCCTGCCAATACCTTTTGAGCATGTCATTGTAACTAATGCAGTCAGAATAGTTACAAATACACCAAATATAAAATGAATAATTATAATATTTCCCACTGTCATATTAGAAATACATAGTTCATATCCTTTTACCAAAAAAAGAGGAACTTGAAATGTACTAAAGCTAATATCCAACAGAAACCTTTGAATTACCAAATACAGGAAGAAAAACCAAATATTTACAGCAACCGCCATGATGCAGCCTGTCATAATCTTAGAAAAATAAAGAGAATTCTCACCCTTTTTTGTGGCGCACAGTAACGGAAGCATTTTTCTTTGGTTCTCTATGCTAAAAGAAGAACCAATCAACAGTATCACAATCAGGCAGCTAACCCAGCTAAACCATTCGTGATTTACAAAACACTCTAACTGATTCCTGTTGACAAGTTGATTATTATGTTCTAGTACATAATAATCATTCAACGCAATATCATTTTCCAATAATATTTGTACCGTCTGGTTTCTTTTTTCTACCGCCTCAATACACTCCAATGCCATTCTCATTAAAGAATAGTCGTCTATCTTGTTTCCATATACGCCTTGCGCTGACGCCCGCTCCCGTTCTAAACTTACACTCCCATCTGGCATAATTGTATATATTTCATGCTCCAACAGCTCATATTCCTTCTGTATCTTTTCTTTTAATTCCTCCGTATAGGAATTTCCCATATGTGTAAAATACTTCCTAGACGAGACCTTATCTATAAATACATTCCATTCTGAATTAAGAAGTAAAATAGTAAACAAAAAAGAACTCAACAGCAGAATAACTATAGTGCTGCGCCTGAATATGTACTTTTTCATTTCAAACATCAATTGCTGAATCATCCAACCGCCTCCCTGACAATTGTAGATAATACTGTTCCAATCCCTCTATATCATGTTCTTCCATATATGATTTATAGTAATCATTGTCTCTGCTCTCCAATATCTTTCCCTCACTGATAAATAAAATATAATCTGCTGTTTCTTCTATATCGGAAACAATATGAGTGGATAATATTACAGTACCTATCTTTCCATACTCCTTTACCATTTTTTTGAACTCCGCACGTTCTTCCAAATCCAATCCCACAGTCGGCTCATCAAGCAATAATAATTTAGGCTCTCCAATAAATGCTTGCGCAATTCCCAATCTTTGCTTCATACCACCTGAATAGGTACCTATTTTATTATTTCGCACATCATACAAATGCACCCTTTGCAGCAAATCATCTAATTGCTTCGGATTTTTCTGTTTTCCTCCCTTGAGCAGATACATATATTTTAAAAAATCATATCCTGTAAAATGATTATAAAAATCCATCTTTTGTGGCAAATATCCCAAGATGGCACGATAGTTTTCTCCCAATTCATTAATTTCTTTATCTTCATAATATATTTTCCCCTCATTGGGTGAAAGAACAGATGCTATAATGTTCAATAATGTTGTTTTTCCAGCGCCATTCGGCCCCAAGATACCATATACTCCTTCTATAAAGTTTTGGTTTACATTAGACAACACAGAAGTTTTTCCATATTTTTTGCTAATTCCTTTTAATTCAATTTTCATCTTTTCCTCCCTGATACGCGCAAGATTTCCCTTTTTCATCCCTATTCTCCTATCATATTTGGATATTCTAAGCGTTTACATTGTGTACCGTCTTTTTTTATACAGAATAAATGAGTAGGCTTACCTCCTTCTTCTCCTTCCTCTAATTCTCCATCTGTTTTTGTAAACAAAATCCAATCAGTCTGCTCAAATACACACATATACCCTGCATGACAATCAGTAATTTTATGCTGTTCTCCATTCTTTAGGCTTAAATAATTCAGTGTGGTTTCTTGTTCCTCGGGCAATTCCGTATAATAAATCCCTTCGTCTGCTATACAAAACTGATAAATTTGGTCTATCACTTTTTCTTTCTTTTTCCCATCTAAGGTAACGCAAAACAATGTATTCTTCATCTCAAACTGTCTTTTACTATCGTATTCTGCACTACGGTAATAAATTTTATCATCATAAATCTGTGGTGACAAAACCTTTTCTTCCAGAAGTCTATGTTCATTTTTTCCATCTAAATCCGCACAGTATAACAACATGTTTTCATCGCAAAAATACATGCTGTTACCATAAAATGTAATATATTCATACAAAACAGGACGTTCTAATATTTGCACCGCCTCATCCTTTTCTTTCATCGAAATTCTATAAATTCCAAAGTCAGTCATATAATACAAATACTCATTATAACACCATATTCCAAGTACATCATTATCACTTCGATAAAAACAACTTATTTCTCCCTGTTCCACTTTCCATATTTCCCGTCTACTGCTTCCCAATGGGACACCAAAATACACATTCCCATAACTTTGTAAATACATAAGATCATGATTAGCGGCACATGCTGAATCGCTATGCAGGCAACCTTCCTTCTGACATCCTATTTGCAGTTTCTGCGTATTTATATCAAAACAAAGCATTTTGTTATTTCCATCCACTTCTACATTAACAAGAATCGCATCATTTCCTAAAAAAGTTTGCTTTCCCCCATTTTCTGTATTCCCCTGCATATTACCAATACCATTATAATTAACCTCTACTTTTTTATGTTGTTCGGTTTGTTGTTCAGGTTGTTGCTCAGA
>CANQSN010000103.1 GCA_947626505.1 uncultured Lachnospiraceae bacterium | reverse complement strand
TTTAAATCCCTTCTTTTTCATATCAATAACAAATTTTTCATCTATGTTTTGTCTTTTACCACTCGGCATAACTAATGTATAAGTGTCGTCTTTATTCTTTATAATGTATGAATTATCAGAACGTATTTCATGCACACCAGATTCCGTCTCAATTTCATTAATCGGCGGCTCATAACATGGCTGAAAAACAAATGAATAAGAAAAAATGAAAAATGCGAGAAATGCGAATAGCCACGCAATTGTCAAAAACTTATTTTTATTTTGCCATTTATGTTTCTCTGATACAATTTTGAAACGCTCTACTATCTCTGATTTACAATACGTTGAGACCAATTCCGTTGTTCCGCATAATATCGTTTTTTTCTGTGTTTCGTCTGCCTTCTTCAAAATTGAAACAATTGTTGTTAAGTAATCTGCTTTACTTTTATTATCCATTTGTTCAGTTACGCATAAATCACATTTTATTTCTAATGTTTGGCTTAAATCCCGCCTAAGCAAATATACAATCGGATTCCACCAAAATATACAACAAAAAATATGCGTAAGTATTTTTACCAATAAGTCTCTATTCAAAAAATGTGTATATTCATGCATTAAAATGCAGTATAACTCTTTGTCAGAGTAAATTTCATCCGGTAAAATAATAGATTTGTCTAAAAGGCCTACTCCTATCGGAACATTCACTTCATCGCTGTACCGTACATTAATTTTCATCTTTTTTTTGCTATTATTCATTACACGCTCAAAAACTTTATTACACTGCACATCTTTTCGTATGGCATAAGTCGAAACTTTTCTCATTGTAATATTGTATTGGTATGCAAGCCGAAAAATCAGCGCCACTGATACTGCAATCCAAAGACAAAACAATATTGAAATAACAGATACTTTAGAATCACCAATTTTATCTATCACCATATACTCATAAATATCGCTATATACTCCTTTAAGAGGCACTCCCTTTGTAAATACAAAATCCAGTGGAAGCGCCAGCCGCACGATACAAAAAAGATACAACAATACCAAACTTGTAACTCCAAACTGATAAATAAAAAAACGTGTTTTCCGGCATAAATAAATTGCAATTATCAAAAAACTGCTCCATACTATTGATATAAAAAAAGAAAATAATGTTATCTGCATTCTATATCTCCTTATCCTCTTCGTCTCTTAATTCTTCTATTATTTTTTCCAGTTCTTCAATCAAACAGCTTTTAGTCTCACCTTCTACTTCTTTTACCATAGCTGTTGCGACCTTTGCAATGGAGGCTTTATCCAATCCCTTTGACATTACAATTTTTGCTGCATATTCTTCTTTTGTCATCAAAGGAACAAACTCCCTTGCATACTGAGTTCCATATTGAACAGTACCACAAACCTCTATCATTCCTTTTTTCAAAAGTGAACGTAACATTATATGTAAGTAACTGCTGTTCCAAGAATGATTTACAGCAGTCTTTAAAATCTCAACACTAGTCAGCGCCTCCTTTCTTTCCCAAAACAATTCCATAAGTTCTTCTTCGCTTTTTGTTAAATAATTGTTATTTTTAGCCATTTTCATCACCCTTTATCATCTGATAATATTTTTTATCAATTGCTTAGTTTTATTGTATAGTGCTGCTCTTATTTTGTCAATAAATTTTTGGAACGACAATCAGAATACAGAGCAACTTTCCTTCCATATATTTAATATCCCCTCAACACAATCCACTCTGTCTGCACTTCCTCCGTTTTATCGCATTTTCTATGCTCCAATTCGCTTATTTTCTCTTCAAGTACATCTGCATTTTTTGCAAGCATACTGCTTTTTCGGCGTATTCCTCATAGGATTTTTTCTCATCCCGACACCACGATTGATACAGTTCATGCATCCCTTTTTCTTCTGCTGCCGGTTTTTTGTAGTATTTAACAGAATTTTTCTAATAGAGTCAAAAGGCATAAAGAAAGCCCGGAAACCCTTGTAAAATGGGCGTCCGAGCTGTTTTGTTTAAGTTTTATGCAAATACGCAACATTTTTTACTTCTATTATACAATTTATTCTGGCTTACTGATTTTCTGTTGCCAAAGTGTTGCCACGAGATTATTATATAATTTATTACTATGGTTTTCAAATCTATTCTGAAATATTAAAATGATATTTTTTCGCTTTTTCTGGTTTATAAGACACAACCATATTATTAGTTGCTATTGTTAATCATAATTACTTTTTGCACTTCCTCCGACTGTATCAACATCCGCATCTTCTCATTCCCCTCTTCAACCTCCGGCTTTCCACACCTAAGACTATCCGGATGTACAGATACACAACAATCCTTATACCAGCATTCACCCATAAGCAGGCCCTTAACAGACCACTTCTCGTTTTGTGTAAATTCACCTAATAACGATTTCATCACTCGCTCTGTAGAATACCTCTTGAATCCAGACAAATACTTCATTGTCGTCTGATTCTTAATCTTTGACAAATCTATTCTGTGATCTTCTATTGCTGCAAGAATATCTTTGCGCATTTTTATCTTATCCGTCTTACCAGTTCCAGTCCAAGACACCAACTTATCAAATGCCAATATAAAGTATTCAAAACAAATCATATCAAGAATAATAACCTTTGCTTCTGACTTTTCCACTAATTTTTTCAACTGGCGATACTTATTTCGAATATCCTGATTATCTGGCACATAGTCAAATGCTATGTAATATTCATCTTCTTCCTTTGCATTCAATGATGTCAAGGAATCCAAGAGACCTTGGTTACTCTCTTTACTTTCAACTACAAATGCATTATCCAAGAAAAGCTGATTGACCAACTTCCAGAAGTGAAGTCCAGCACCTGTGTCCTCTGTCCATAAATACTTCATATCACAATTCCTCTTCTAAAGTAATCATATTACTCTCAAACTTCATTACCTTAAAACTATTATCTGAGACGTTCAGTCCATCGCAATTTCTTAGGAATAACATATACTGATTCGAAAATTCAAAATTGATGAATCGCCTTACCTCGTCATCCATCAAAATATCAGCATTATCAATAACAACAAAATTGTTTCTGCACTGCTTCAATTTCTCTAATACATCCTCAGATTTATAATTGAATAGTTTAATTGCATTGTATTCTTCGGTTTGCTTCAAGTCCTCCAACATGTCATAAAGTACCGTCTTTCCAGTACCACTATCTCCGCCAACAAGAGTAATACGATCATTGAACACCAAATCATATGAAAAAGGATCTGCTTGAAATGTTATTTTATTATAAATCATTCGCCTCTCTCCTTTCATATTCCTTACTCCACCACGCATTGTACCCAGCGCTTCCTATCACAACATCCGTATCATTAAATCTAATAATTGCATCATCCGGAATATCTGCAAGAGATGGGCGCGACATATAAATCTTTATATTATCCATGGCAAATATCACCTTAAGTACATTCGGTCCACATTCCTCTACGCACACCACTTTTTCGGGATGCTTTACTATATTGAGCAATGTCTTACATCCAGAAGAAAGATTACGGATAGTTCCCAATCCATACTTGGTTTCTATATGCTTGTCTGGTGTCAATTTTGCATCATCGACTTGCCTAATTAATGCAACTTCATTATCAGACATTTCTTCATTACTTGTATTTAAGTTAAAAAATAAATCATTCTTGATAATCCAATCTTTTGAATCTATTTTTTCTGTGTATATGTCAATCATTATGTTTCACTCCTTAACATATAAATATTTGTATTTATTTGACTGATTGGTACTTAAATGGTACAAAAAACTCCTCCTAACTTTTGTAATAAAAAATCAAACACTTCTTCAACATCAAAACGAATGATGAAAGCTTGCGAAAAACGTATCATTTGTTGCGGTTTTGTTATCCTTTTATATAGTTATTTCTTTTATTTCATCAACGAAATTATCCATCCACTACTTCAACTTTAACTTTCCGCTCATAATTCGCTCATTTGAAATGAGCGAATTATTCTCTTCCACTGAAAGCAGCTTTAGATATCTATCACACGCCTTACAAAGCACCATAACTCCTGACTTGCTTATATTATATTCCGGCAGCGGACCGTCATATCTGGCACAGGCTTCTTTAATCTTATCAAATCCACGTCCCCA
>CANQSN010000102.1 GCA_947626505.1 uncultured Lachnospiraceae bacterium | reverse complement strand
CAAATAAAATAAATGGTAAAATAAGGATGATATAATCACCCTTAAGTTGTTTCTCCAAGAACAAAGCACGTTTTAATCCTCCTTTTTTATTTTAGCATAGGCATATATAAAATGCAATTCTCTTATCCAAATCTTTAGCGCATCCAGAAAGCATTAAACTTTTTCAGAAAATATTCTAATCACTGTTGTACCTCATTCCAAAATTAGTAATATATTTAATGAATAACAATACATTAAGCAGTACAATTAATAAATGCATTTTGGATAGATTCCATATATTGCTTAGAAATCGGATATATGGTCTGGTTTGTTAAGTATAAATTCTTCCCGCTTAGTTTTACGACATGATTAATATTTACAATTAGTGTACTATGGCATTGTACAAAATCTTCTGGCAACAATTGTCTCAGTATTTTCAAAGAGATTTTTTGCTTGTAGGTACATTGTTTTGTAATAATTTCTATCTTCGATTTCCATGAAAATAAAATGCATCAGCATTAACTTTAGTAAAATTTATATAGTTATTTCAGCAACTGCATTTCCCCTTTCTTCATTTCGTGTACGGTATCGCACAATATTTCAATATCCTCCTTATTATGAGACGCCAGTATTATATTTTTTCCCTCTGCTTTTAACTGCAGCATAACCTCCCGCATCTGCTCCACACCATCAATATCCAAACCGTTAAATGGCTCATCCAAAATCAAAATAGACGGATTTTCCATGATTGCCTGAGCGATTCCCAAGCGCTGACGCATCCCCAGACTATATTTTTTCACTGACCGCTTTATTTTCGGATCCAGACCGACTAACTCCATACATTCTTTTATTTGAGCTATCGTAATTTTTTTGTTCAAATCTGCCAGTTGCTTCAAATTTTTCAATCCGCTGTAATAAGGGATAAACCCCGGTGTTTCTATCATAAGTCCCATATCTTTGGGGAAATCCATGTCCTTTCCGACCACCTTATTATTGACTTGTATTTCCCCACTTGTTGGCCTGACAAACCCGCAGATACATTTCATCAGCATAGTTTTTCCGCTTCCGTTTCTACCGATAATACCATGAATCTGTCCATCCGCAAATTCAGCGTCTATCTCTTTTAAAATCTTTGTATCTTTTATCTGCAATGATACCTTCTTTAATACAATCATATTTTACCTTTTTCCTTCTTTCCGTTATTCAATATCTGTAATTTTGTTAAAACTCAAATGTATGCCTTTGCGATAAATACCACAACACAAAATGAGAATAAGCGCTAATAAATAGCAATAAGAAAATGTCATACTGCAATGCATCTCCCGATAATAATCTGTGTAATGTCTTGAAACAATAGCATGTGCCGCAGGTAAAATCCACATGGCGGACACACTGAAATACGATGCTCCGGCTCCTGAAACTACCAGAAGGGCAGATAAAATCAATCCGATTAATCTTTTTCCAAAAAACTTTCCAAACATCATGATTACACCCAGAAGATAAAAATATGCAAACATCAAAATACTGCTTTGAATCGCTACCGTATACGGAGTCAGTTGAAAATATAAATTAGGGGGTATCAGATGTGTCAGGAAACTACTCGATTCTTCCGGAAATCGCTGCGCCGCCTCTGTAATCACATTACTCCAGCCATTGTACCAATATCCAACATCCAACAGAGGCAATACCAAAGCTGCGAATACGATGGCAAGAATAGTTACATCTGCCATCAAGAGAAACAGCAGCTGCCCAGCCATCCAATTCTTTCTTCCGCAGCGGTGTAATAAAAATACCATATTGTAATCCATTTTCGGAAAATCAGACATTAAAGCCAAAAATAGGATTGGCAAAAAAACAAGAAAGGCTGAAGAATTACATACCCCAATATAAGCCTCCAAAAAATTTACCGGTTCTCCTATCATGGCTGCCCGTTCTTTCAATGGCTGCACCACCATAACATACATTAAAATTAATACACATCCCAAAATAACCATACGGGAATGAAACAGCCATTTTATGTATTCGTTTTTCGCAATCTTAATAACTTGCATATATCCTCCTATTCACCACAATCATTTCTACTGCTTATATAAACACAATATATCAGAAACATAGCTATCAGCAAAACAAGCATCCGCACAACTTCTATCAAAAAATCTCCTCCGGATTGGGCAATATTCAAATAGGAGCGGGAAAATAAAAGTTCTATGATATTAGTAAATGTTTCGCTTATTTGCTGAGCTCTCATCCACTTTGCAAGGGAAGACATCGCCGCATCCCAAAAATAGCTGAACATAAATGGCAGGCATAGGACAAAATAAATATTATTTGTAAAGGAACTGATTAGTATCGCAGGGATAACCGAAAAAGCCCCATAAACAAATATTCCTATATATGTTCTGATTATATTTAAGACACTGTTCCCAACAGTATACCCTAACATCTCCAATGCTTCAGCATCAATTTTCGGAAAGAATAATGCCATATAACCATGAAATAATACTGCCACAATCAGCAGCATCAGCGCACCGGACAGCATTCCGGCAATCCATTTATCCCAATAATATTCCCTGCGTGACTTCCGGCTTATATAAAAGCGTTTATAACCGCTTTGAGTCTCTAAATGCAAAATCTGTATCATGGGAAGGGCAGATATGATAGGGAGAAATAAAGCGACATATCCGCTAAATATATTTCTAAGCGCTACAGCAGGAATAAGCTGCGGTTCCTGCGCCATGGCATTGCGGCTCATATTTTGAAAAACTTGTACTATCGTATAAGTATGTTCTCCACTTACAATTTCCGAGAAAAGACAGAGAATTAAGGTAAAACCAATACCCAGTATAAACCAAATACTGCCCATCATGCGAAATAATTCTTTTTTCAATGCAACCGTCCTTTCTTTCCACTCTGCCAAAAATTTATTCTATACTGTCTCGATAAAGTACCTCGCCTGTTATCATATCAACATTAATAAATTTTCTAGGCCATGGTTCATTCATTTCCTCGTCTGCGCCTGCCTGATAATCTATAATAAATGACCAGACAGGTCTTGCTGTAACCGGTGAACCCGGTGCAACATAAGATGTGTGTTTTTCTATAACCTCCTCTTCCGTCATATCGGAACGAATCATATATTTTAAATCCACATCTGCTATTTCAAACTTCTGTCCACCTGACATCTTCTCCTGCACTATCAAAACAGCCTGTTCCAAACCGATTAATTTATCATTATGCTTCGTATCTTTTACAATATCGTAACTGTTGTTGTTATTTCGGAAAAAAGAAAGCTCATTCTTCCTTTCCATAACAACATCCAAGCTATTGCGAATGTAAATATTATCTCCATCAATATAAAAGTCAATATCGTCAAAAGGCATACCCTGATAAAACTTGCAGACATCAAAGCAATAGTAATACCCTTTATCCTGCGCCTTACAAACATACACTGTCTTTACCTGATAGGTATACTCCGGTTCCAATGCGCACCAATTCGTATTGCACCAGTTATTGACATAGTCGACGGATTCTTTGATAGAAACCTTTTCTCCACCAATATCGTATACGACATCCATATTTTCGTTCCAGTCAACGTGACAAATACTCTCCAGATTGTCATGAAATGCCTGCGCATTCTTCTTGTGACATGCCAGAAATCCACTATCGGAAACAGTTGCCCGATTCTGATCCTCTCCACTACTATAGTTATAAGCCATGATGCCTTCACATGGAAACTCCGGCAAATTTTCCATACGGACAATCTCTTTCCTGACAGCATCTGTGTCAAAAAATACAGAACATAAATCGGCAAATTTATCTTTGTCAGTAAAAGGATTGGCGATAGTCATAGAAAGTACTGATACCGAATCCGGCTGCTCCAAATGTACCGTTTTTTGAAAAGTTAAATTTTGATATGCCTTCTTAAACACCTCTGCCTGATTGTCTAAAATATGGTCAATTGATACATATTTTATTTCTGTTTCTTGCACATCCTCCGCTTTTTGCTGCTTCTGCGCCTTCTCTTTCACACTGTCTGGCGTCTTTTGACAAGCGCCTAGCAGCAAGACAATACTTATACATAAGATAATATAAATGCTTTGTTTTATTTTCATAACTTCATTTCACCTCTCCTCGACAATTTTAAATCCCTTCTTTTTCATATCAATAACAAATTTTTCATCTATGTTTTGTCTTTTACCACTCGGCATAACTAATG
>CANQSN010000101.1 GCA_947626505.1 uncultured Lachnospiraceae bacterium | reverse complement strand
CCTTGATACAAGGATTACTGATGTTGAGGAAAAACTTGGCAGTCAAATAGCAAACCTTGATACAAGGATTACTGATGTTGAGGAAAAACTTGGCAGTCAAATAGCAAACCTTGATACAAGGATTACTGATGTTGAAGAAAAGCTTGGCGACCAAATAGCAGGTCTGGATACAAGGATAACTGACGTTGAAGAAAAGCTTGGCAGTCAAATAACATGCCTTGATACAAGGATTACTGATGTTGAAGAAAGGCTTGGCAGCCAGATAGCAGGTCTTGATACAAGGATTACTGACGTTGAAGAAAGGCTTGGCGGTCAAATAGCAAACCTTGATGATAAGATAACAAACATAGGAATACGTCTTGAAAACAAGGCTGAAAAACAAATACAAATTATTGCTGAAAATTTTATAGAATTGACAAATAAATTGAATGATGCAATTCATGTAGCAGATAAAAATTTAGCATATGAGATTAAAGTTGATTATTTAGCAGAAAGTGTAGAAAAACTCGAAAAAGATGTTGCCGATATTAAAAATCATATTGCATAATGCATAAAAAGCTGTTGTACTAATAAAATGTACACAGCTTTTATTTTTTGTCACTCAAACTTCACGCATGCAAATGTTTTAGTTTTTCATGTATGATGCATGAAGCTATTACATTATACATTCAATATCCGCTTGCAAGTCTTGGCGCAAACTTCGTGTATTCTTTCGCATACATCTTCTAATGCAAATTTCTGCGCACAGTAACATTAAATATATTACTGCATAGATAAATTGGACAGTATACCATTTATAGGTTATAATGTATAAGCAGATTTCCAATACCTATATCTGAATATTATATAATCTGTGCAATATATAAAAATCATTAAAGGGAACGCAGTCCACCGTTTGCATTAGGAGGAATAGTTATGGCAATTATTGGAATTGATTTGGGAACTACAAACAGCTTAGCGGCAACTTACAAAGACGGAGAGAGTGTATTGATTCCTAATGAATTTGGAGAATATTTAACACCAAGCGTAGTACATATTTCTAAAGATAACAATGTTATTGTAGGCAAATCTGCCAAGGAAATGCTCGTAGTTGATCCAGACAATACTATAAGTGTATTTAAACGCTCTATGGGACTTAATAAAAAATTCCATCTTAGAAATCGCAATTACAGCCCTGAAGAGCTGTCAGCATTTGTAATTAAAAAATTAGTGGAAGATGCTAAGCGGGAATTACAGGAGGAGATTGAAGAGGTTATTATTTCCGTACCGGCTTATTTTGATGATATGAGAAGGAAAGCGACCAAGCGCGCCGGCGAGATTGCAGGAGTTAAGGTAGATCGTTTGATTAATGAGCCTTCAGCAGCAGTACTTGCGTGCCGCATGGAAGACGAAGGAGAAGACTGTGTATATCTTGTATTTGACTTTGGTGGAGGAACATTAGATGTTTCTATTGTTGAGTGCTTTGATAATGTAATAAGTGTAAATGCAGTAAGCGGCGATAATCATTTGGGAGGAAGTGATTTTGATAATATAATTGCCCGATATATCTGTGAACAGTTTAGCAAAAATTTTGACAAGCTTTCAAAGGAGGATCAATCAATCATCCTAAAAAAAGCAGAGCAGCTTAAGAAGGAGCTTTCTAAAGAAAATGCTGCCAGCATTACAATAGAGTCTGAAACAATAAACGGGAGTGTTTCTCTTACCCATGACAAACTGGTGGAGTTATCATCTAAACTTTTTAACCGTATAAAAAAGCCTGTAAGACAGGCGCTTAACGATTCCGACTTTGCACTTGATGAAATATCTAAGATTATTTTGGTGGGCGGTTCCAGTAAAATGACAGTAGTGAACATGTACCTTTATTACTTATTTCAGATAGAGCTGTATTCTTTTGGAAATCCGGATGAAACAGTAGCAAAAGGGCTTGGATTTTATGCAGGAATGAAGGAACGCAATAAAAATATCAGGGATATTGTAATGACGGACGTGTGTCCATTTTCGCTCGGTGTTGATACGCTAAATGAAGCCGATCCACTAAATCCATATTTCAGCCCTATTATTGAGCGTAATTCTACATTACCGATAAGTAAAATCGGATACTATACAACAACACACAACCGCCAAAAAGCAATTGAGCTTAACATCTATCAGGGTGATGAACGATTTGCAAAACAAAATCTTTTTTTGGATAAGATAGAGGTATCGGTGAAGCCCAGACCGGCAGGAGATGAAAATATTATGGTTCGTTTCACCTATGACCTTAACGGAATATTAGATGTAGATGTAGAGGTTCTGTCCAATCATGCAAAATTCAAAAAAACAATTATAAATAAAAATATGGACCTTTCCAAAGAAGAGATTAAAGAACAGCTTAAGAAAATGGAGGAGTTAAAAAAAGATCCAAGAACCAAAGAGGAAAACCAATATTTGCTTGCCCTTGCCAACGCCTTATATCGTGAGACTTCAGGTCAATTGCGAGATTATATTGATAGCATTATACGTTATTTTGACAATGTTTTAATGGAAGGTAATGAGCAGAAAATTGACTATGTAAGAAAAAGATTAATGGTGGTGCTATCCAACTTAGAAGCTGGATTATATGATTATTCATTTAATGAGGAAGAATATGATTCAGAAGACTACAACGAAGAGGAAGAATTTTTAAATAATATGCGTTCAGGGAATACAGAGGAAGCTCAAATGGATAAAGACGATTTGGAAGAAGATAATTTTCTATCTATGCTTAAAGAGCCTCCTGAAGACGATATATAATAGCAGCTATCTAAAGGAACAATACTATGACTATATGGGATATATTAGAAATTGAAGAAACAACCGATAAGAGAGCAATAAAAAGGGCTTATGCTAAACTGGCTGCCATATATCATCCTGAAGACCAACCAATAGAATTCCAAAGGATTTATGCTGCCTATCAAGAAGCATTAGAATATGCAGATAAGGATAAGAATGCGTTTACCCCTGATATTTCGCTTTATGAACCGCAAAATCTTTCCAAGGATACATATAAGGGATATAAAAAAACATTTAAAGAAGTACCGCCGCATGATAAAACAGAATATCCTCAATTTCCTGACAATTCTGACAATATCAGTTGGCAACAGCAAAAAAATGACGAATTGCAAAGACAGCGCTCATCTTATAATATTTTATCAGAACAATATGATGAAAATATTTACCAGCATATTGAAAAGGGCAGCCATACAGATAGTCAAGATAAGGAACAGAGGGTTACAATTGATTTTGATAAGGTGTTGAATAAGGATACGGTCAGTCGTTTCCACTTAAAAAATGAATCTGAACATAATCTTGATACTCCGCCTATTTTGCAGTATGAAATACCTGAAAAACACAAGCATTTACCAGATTATCCATCGGTAAATAAAAAGCGTTCCGCTATAATAGTGTTTTTTATTATTATTATAGTATATGTTATGTTAAAGCTTGCAATTAATTGGACTGGCAATTCAGGCAGTCCCTTTGATACAAATGAACCAAGAGAAACTCAGATTTCAAACTATTTTGAAAAGGAATATGATATTAAGGTAAATGTAACGCCAATAAATGAGCCATCTGATTTAACGCAATTATACTATTTGGTTGACCAAAATAAGCCTGCAAATGAGTATTCATGGTATCAATGCGATATAATTGAGGGCGACATCGCATTTACATTTCATGCAACATACAATTTGAAGAACGGAATTTATTATGATTACTCATATCAGCAATTATTTGCACTTATTAAAAAGGCCGGCTTGGAAAAATATATTGATGTAAACGAAATACAAAAGAATAATAATAAATATTATAACAATAACGAACAACGTTACTGTTATCCTGTGCTAACCGTTCCAATTGATAACGTGGGGGAACTGTTTTACAAAAATTTATATATTTTAACTCGTTATATTGAAGAATCTGATGCACAGTATAAAAATACTAACGAATTAACAATCAATATTAAAAATAAAACGACAAAACAAGTATACAAATTAAAACTTAAAAAAGGTGAAACAGTCACTCAGGAATATATTAAGCAGGAATTATCAACGTTTTTTGGAGTGTAAATGATGGAAACAACGAATATGGATAAAAATAAAATGCTCATTTTAACCGGACCGACTGCAGTGGGGAAGACTGAACTTTCCATTGCACTGGCAAAACAATTAAATGGCGCTATTATCTCTGCCGACTCCATGCAGGTGTACCGCTATATGGATATTGGCACTGCTAAAATTACAAAAAAAGAAATGAAAGGTATTAAACACTATCTTGTAGATGAACTTTTACCAACAGAGGAATTTCATGTTGCGCGTTTTCAACAAATGGCAAAGCGCGCTCTTAATGAAATCTATGCAGAAAATAAACTGCCAATTATAGTAGGAGGTACCGGCTTTTATATTCAGGCATTATTATATGATATTACATTTGAGGAAACAAAAGATAAAATT
>CANQSN010000100.1 GCA_947626505.1 uncultured Lachnospiraceae bacterium | reverse complement strand
TTTTCACATGTTTTCACAATAAATTCACACTTTTTATGCTTGAGAATTACAATATACGAAATTAATTCAAAAAATAATGTATATTAGCCAATGATGTAAAACCAACTTTTTTAATAAAAGAAGACAGTGTGCTATAACAAAGGTTAATCGTTATGTTATATTTACATTTTCAGTTCAAGGCGTTTCTGTAAAGGTGTTTTCCAGCCCAGCACCTGCATGGGATGTTATTGGAACATAGTAGGTACCGTTGTGTCTAGGAGTACGGGGCTTATCCTTTTATGGAAAATTCCAAGCTGCCTGCATAGGCTGTCCAGCGGATGTTTCAGTTCTGTCTTTGTCAGGTGAGTAAATTTTGCACTGTTATCCGTCTGGATGATTTGGGGCCGGTATCCGAAATAGGCGATTGCTCTTTTTACAAAGTCAACGGTGGAATAGCTGCTCTGCTCCATATAAGGATAATAGGAATCGCTGCCGAGAAGCTTCATCAATTATGGTATACTGGTAAAACTTTCGAGGTACGCTGCCGGCATAGCAGGCTGTAGGGACATATTTTACATCCATCTGCCATTTCACGCCTAGCTGGGATGGAGTGTCATATGGCTTGGGCTTGTATGTTTTCTTTTTTTGCAATCATACCTCTTATTCCAACGCATGAGGGAGGATTTAGATATATGATAGCGTCTGCATACAAAATCAATGCCGACTCCGGTGCGGTAAAGTTTAACAGCATGATATCTGGTGTTAAATTCATGTGGCAAATACCGCCATGAATATGTTATAATATTCATGACGGTTGAGTTTCCTTTCTTAGAACGTTTTTGTGGTGATTAATATTCTATAGGACTCAGACGTCTTTGTACAGAGGAAAGTGTTACATCAATTGTAACTCTACAGCAGGTTATTACAATTGAAAAGCTTGCAGAATAACAGTAATCATAGTATAATAAAAATAGTATCAAGTTTTAACCAATACATATAGGGCTTTCGTAATGTAATTGCGGAAGTAAGAGGACGGAAGCACTTACTATATAAAGCCTAAAACGGAAAGAGATGAAGTCCTTTAAAGAGAGTGAAGAGAACGAGAAGCGCATAAGGGAGTATCAAAATAATGCGGATGTATGTGGGACGGATATGGATATTTCTTCCTTAGAAAAGAGAATAGAGGAAAATAAAAAGCTTATTAACGAGCTTACAAAAGAAGGAGACGTGGCGCAGCTTGAGGCATTAGCAGACGCTTTGCTCGCATAATATTAGGAGGGAAGTCGGGCGCAATGGGCATAGCGTGATGGTTAATCCGTTATTGGAGGATGTGGTTATGAAGTGTAGAATAACTAATAAGGTATTGCGAGAAGCCATGCTGATTGCGGAGGAAAGCGAGCTTGAGGAACTCAAGGAACTCAGCAATGCCGATTATGAGCCGATTGAACCCGCGCTCTCCAAGCAGATAGAGGAGGAACTGATTAAAAGAATTAAGGAATATGAGCGGGAAAGGATTTACATAAGAAGGAAAAAAATACGATATGGAATAATGTGTTTATCTGTGCTGTTCATGCTTGCGGCAGGAGTTTATGCGGAGCCTGTACGAGCATGGTGCAGCAGGATTATAAGTTATATAACGGAACGTGGAGAGAAGGATACAGCGATTAATACATATTCCGTAACCGGAGATAGCGTTAATAAGGATGAGGACGTTTTTGAGTTAGGCTATGTGCCGAAGGGATTTACATTGACAGAACATACAAATGAGGAGGGAATGTTTGAGAATTATATTTATAAAAAGAATAGTAAAAAAGGGAAGATATGGTTATATGCAATTAAATATATTATAAGAGATACTTCTGTAATACTATCTAATAGCCAATATGACCGGCAAGAAACTATAAAGCTTAGAAATCAGGAAATGAATATTACGTATCTATATATAGAGAAGGATAACGCAGTTGAGCTTACAATTACATGGAAAGAGGGAGATTATGAATATTCCTGTTATACAGTCTATGAAAATTGTACATTAGAAGATAAAGAGATTAATAAGGATGAATTGATAAAAGTAGTTGATAACATAAAATAAGTATATAAAGGGGAGTTCCCCTTTATATAAATATTTGTTAAAGGAGGTGAGTCAGGTGAAAAAGTGGGCGGCAATATTAATGACAGCAGTTATGCTTGCTGCCGGCTGTGGGTATACTCCGGCTAAGGCAAAAATGGCTGACACAGGCGTGGCAAGTCCATGTACAGTTAATATACAAACTATGGGTGTATATTTAAATATTTCATCATCAGGGCTTGCGACTATTGATGTTGCTATGTCAACTCGCGTGGCATCAACAATCAACAATTCTATAACTGTATACCTTATGAAGAAAAGCGGTTCTATCTGGACAGGCGTAGGCACATGGACTAAGTCAAGTAAAAGCGCTACTCTGATGTTTAGAAAAACAAAGCAGCTATCTTCAAGAGGAACCTATAAGGTAAAGGTCGTTGCCAATACTCAGGTCGGTAAATCTTATGAGATGTACACCCTGTACAGTACGCAGCATACATATTAGAGAGCTTAAGCTTTATAAGCTGTCAGGCTTAGCGCATGTAAAACTTTAATTTTGCATGGGATAATATCTGTCATTTCATGCCGAAAGATTTTAAGCGTAAAGCTTGAATTATTATAATTAAATACGTACATATTGGGTATAATAATTATAGTGGGTTATAATATATTGGGGACAATTGGATAGGCTTGCTTATGACGTCTGTCCGATTTGTCCTCATTTATAAATATATTAAGTTCTGCATTTGCAGAATTTCAGGCTGTGAAGCTTTAGTCAATCAGGAAAAGAGGTAGCTTCTATGAAGATTTTAGTAACGGGCGGTATCGGTTATATTGGTTCTCATACTTGTGTAGAATTATTGGAGCAGGGGCATGAGGTTGTAATATTTGATAATCTTTTTAACGCAAAGCTTGAGGTAGTTTATAAGATTAAAAGTATTACAGGTAAGGATGTTAAGTTTTACAAGGCGGATATGCTGGACATTGAATCTATGCGTCCTATTTTTGAGAATCACACCTTTGATGCAGTAATTCATTTTGCCGGACTAAAGGCGGTAGGGGAATCTGTGCAGAAACCGCTCTGGTATTATAACAATAATATTACAGGAACCTTGAATTTGTGCAAGCTGATGAACGAATACAATTGCAAGAGGATTGTGTTCAGCTCATCGGCAACAGTATATGGTTCCCCGAAAAAGGTGCCTATTACTGAGGATTTTCCTTTAAGCACTACTAATCCATATGGTTCTACAAAATTGATGCTGGAGCAGATTTTATCTGATTTGTGTGTCCCCGATAAAGATTGGAGTGTGGTTCTTCTCCGTTATTTCAATCCTATTGGAGCCCATGAATCAGGGTTGATTGGCGAATGTCCAAATGGAATTCCCAATAATCTGATGCCATATATTATGCAAGTTGCTATTGGCAAGCTTCCATGCCTTGGTGTATTTGGCGACGACTATGATACTCCGGATGGAACGGGAGTACGCGATTATATTCATGTAGTAGATTTGGCAAAGGGGCATGTAAATGCCATCGACAAGGTGACAGCTTCAAAGGGGGTAAATATTTACAACCTTGGTACGGGAAATGGTTATTCGGTACTGGATATTGTAAAGGCGTTTGAAGCGGCAAATGGCGTAAAGATTCCATATGAGATTAAGCCAAGGCGCGCGGGAGATATAGCTATCTGTTATGCTAATCCGAAAAAAGCAAAGGATGAGCTGGGCTGGGAGGCACAGTTTGATTTGGAGAGAATGTGCAGGGATTCATGGAATTTTATTCAGAAATATGATCAGGAGCAGGAAAAAATAAGCTGATATACGCTACGCGAGGATGTGCTAAAGATTTGGGTAGTAAATTGTCTGTTAAAGCAGTCTCGAAGTTTGCGCCAAGACTCGCAAGCGAGTATTGAATTTAAAAGTAAGGGAGTTTTGCCGGTGCGAAACTCCCTTTTGTGCGTGATTTGGTCGTTTGGTGTTATGTACTGCATATTATTTATTAATATTTTTCTTTTTAAACCGATATATAGTGTATAGATTGTGCAGCTTGTTACTCTATAAGTGAATTAAAAGGCGGAATTTGACTGGTTTATGTCTGTTTATTCACTGTAACTCCATACACAGGGGTGTGCTTACCTGAGTATGACGATGAATTTTTAAGAAGGAGGAACGAGCTATGGTAATTGAATCTAGCAGAGTTTATATGGAATCTGCCAGAACTTATGCCAAAACAACAAGTGTAAGCGCGGGAAAATGGGGAAGCGCATATCAATCCGCTGCCATTGGTGAAAAAGACGCCCATTACGAAGTAGAAACTTACCAGAATTATTCGGCGAATGGAAGATTGCTTCAGTCTTGGGGATACAATCCCGCCGAGGGTAATGCTTTGCAGGAGGAAAAAAGCAAAGTAGGGAAATCAAATGAAAAAGATATGATGCAAAATGTACAGGATCAGACCTTAGATGCGATTATGACAAGGGTATTGGGAAGCCACAGAAAAAGAATTCTCACTTTGAGAGAATTTTTGGATGAGTTGATTCAGAATAGGCGCGAAGCTATTAAGGAACTAATGAAGCTAAGCAGCGGCACAGGAACAGTAAAGGCGGTGGCTGCTGTTAGGAGGGAAGTAACCTATGAGC
>CANQSN010000099.1 GCA_947626505.1 uncultured Lachnospiraceae bacterium | reverse complement strand
TTATTAAGGCTTTTACGGATGTGGGTACGCTGGTTTTCCATAGCTTTATTGCTCGCCTTTTCCGGACTCGCCATCCATTTTTGATAGAGGCGTATAGATTCGTCGGCATCTTTTTTAGCCTTTTCTAAAAGCGCCTTTGCTTCCTCTCTCGCTTCCCTCAAAATCTTTTCTTTTTTGTTTACAATATCGTCTTTTTTCTCGGCAGTTTTCTTTTTAAGCTCCTCAATTTCAGCGCGGTATTTTTCAGTCTTTGCCTGCTCTTTTTCTATTGTAAGGCGGCTTTCTTCTAAGCTGCTAAGCAGTCTTTCAAGGTCTAAGCTGCTGTCATCAAGCTGCTTTTTAGCATCTTCTATAATATAATCCGGAAGTCCAAGCTTATGGGAAATGGCAAATGCATTGCTTTTTCCGGGAATACCCACAAGTAAACGGTAGGTTGGCGCCAGTGTATCCAAATCAAATTCGCAGCAGCCATTTTCAATACCGTCGGTAGAGAGCGCAAATAATTTAAGCTCGCTGTAATGTGTGGTGGCTAGCGCGCGTACCTTTTGACCATGTAAATGAGATAAAATAGCAATGGCTAAAGCAGCTCCTTCTGTAGGATCTGTTCCGCCTCCCAACTCGTCAAAAAGCACTAATGAACGTGGTGTGGCATTTTGCAAAATGCGGACAATACTGGTCATGTGTGAGGAAAAGGTTGATAGGCTCATTTCAATGCTTTGTTCATCTCCTATATCTGCGTATACCCTGTCAAATGTAGAAAGCTCGCTGCCTTCATTTGCCGGAATATGAAGTCCGGCCTCGCCCATTAATGTAAATAGGCCGACGGTTTTTAGGGATACGGTTTTGCCTCCTGTATTTGGTCCAGTAATAATAAGCATAGTAAAGTCTTTACCTAAGGAAATATCAATGGGAACAACCTTTTTCTTATCTAAAAGCGGATGGCGTCCTTTTATTATATTAATATATCCATGCTCGTTAAAACGGGGTTTTGAGCCTTCATAACTCCTCGCAAAACGCGCTCTTGCGAAAATAAAGTCTAATTCTGCAAGCAATGTTAGATTTGCATCTAATATATCGTTTTCAAACTTTACGCGCTCTGTCAACTCTGTTAAAATTCTCTCGATTTCATTTTGTTCTTTTACAGAAAGTTCTGTAAGTTCATTGTTAAGATTAACTACGCTAATTGGTTCGATAAACAGAGTAGAGCCTGTAGCGGATTGGTCATGTATCATGCCGGGAAATGAGCTTTTATGCTCGGCTTTTACAGGAATACAGAAACGATTATTTCTCATTGTTACGAGAGTTTCCTGCAGCATTGTCTGGTTTTTCTGGTTACTGATTATCTTACCCAGCTCACTGCGGATTTTGCCATTTGTCATGGAAATGCTTTTGCGGATGTTTTTCAGGGCGGGAGAGGCGTCGTCTGCAAATTCATCTTCGCCTAATATACATCTGCGGATTTCTTTAAGTAAATCGTTTACAGTGTCCAAATCTGTGAAAAAATGCTCAATGCAGTCGCTTTCCATAAGAGAATCAGACTGCTTTGCCTCCTCGGTATATTCTACCGCTGTTTTTGCAATTTCCAGAAGCCTTGCAATATCCAATAATTCAGCGGCTCTTAATGTGCCTCCGATGTTTGCCATATGCAAGAGCGGCCTGATATCTTTTAGGCCCGCAAAGGAAAGGTTGCCAAATCTGTAAAGGCGGTTTAATGCAGCCGCAGTTTCATCCTGACGCTCATTAATCTCATATAGCTTATCAGTAGGTTTTAGTTTATAGCATTTCTTTTTTGCAAGCTCGCAGGATGCGTGTTCTGCAAGCAAATCTATTATTTTATCGTACTCCAGTATACGTAAGTTGCGGTTTTTCATAATAATCTCCATTCTGCCGCTTTCCGGTTGGTGGCGCAAATAGTAATGAATGTTTTCAAAACTTCTAAAAAACTGTCTGTTTCAGACAGATTATTGAAGCGCGCCATTTTCTCTATCATTTATATTATATCATTAATTAAAAAACTTAACAACCTTTGTATAAGGGCGCTAAAGAGATATACTGCATTTTTGCAATTGCTAAGTTTTAGTAATTTTGATATACTAGTAAAATGATGTCAGGGCAAAGTGTATTTTGTCCCTAATGTCAATATAAGTAATTTATTTATTATTATGTATTGGAAAGAGGTACAAATTTTATGAAATATATCGCAGAGCTTAGGGATGGGGATAGTTTATCAGAGATTTATTATTGTAAAAAGTCGGACGTACTGGTGACAAAGGCGGGTAAGACATATTACAGTCTTACGCTTCAGGATAAGACAGGAAGTATAGACGGTAAGGTGTGGGATGTGACGAATCCGGGGATTGAGGAATTTGAGTCCGGTGATTTTGTCAAGGTAGGCGGAAGGATTATTACGTTTCAGGGGAATTTGCAGTATAATATAGACAGAATTTACAGAGTGTCGGAAAATCAGTATGATGTGGCGGATTATATGCCTTGCAGCGTCAATGATATTAATCAGATGTATGATGATATGATAAGCATTTTACAAAATGTTAAGGAGCCTCATTTGCAAAAGCTTATTAAAAAATTTTTTGTTGAGGATGCAGCATTTATTGAAAAATTCAAAAAGCATAGCGCTGCAAAGACAGTGCATCATGGCTTTATTGGGGGATTGGTGGAGCATACGTTACATGTTGTTAAGCTTTGCGATTTTTATTGCGGCCTTTACCCCAGTCTGCAACGGGATTTGCTGATTACGGCGGCTGCGCTTCATGATGTAGGGAAGGTTAAGGAGTTATCTGCATTTCCGTCAAATGATTATACTGACGAAGGACAGTTGATAGGTCATATAGTCATTGGTATTGTCGATGTGGATAAGGCGATTGATGAGATTGAAGGATTTCCTAAGACGCTTAGAAATGAGCTGGAGCATTGTATTGCCGCCCATCATGGAGAATTGGAATTTGGTTCGCCCAAGAAGCCTTCGCTGATGGAGGCTGTGGCTCTGCATTTTGCAGATAATACTGACGCTAAGCTGGAGACCTTTAAGGAGGCTATGGACAGTGTGCAGAGTACTGAATGGCTGGGATACAATCGATTTTTTGAAAGCAACATCAGAAAGACAAATGATATACAATCGTTTTTTTGAAAGCAATATCAGAAAGACAAATGATATACAATTAAGAGGATATGTATTCTTTGTAAATTTTGCAATAATGAAGGAGAAGTATGCAGATACAAAAAAATGAGATATTTGATATAACGATTGAAGATATGACAAATGAGGGGGAGGGCATCGGAAAAATTGAAGGCTTTCCCTTATTTGTTAAGGATACAGTTATTGGGGACAGGGTTCAGATTAAGGCGGTTAAGGTTAAAAAGAATTATGCGTATGGAAGGCTTATTAAGATTATAAAACCGAGCGCAGACAGGGTTAAGCCAAGATGTATAGTGGCAAGGCAGTGTGGAGGATGTACGCTGCAGCATTTGTCCTATGAGAAGCAGCTGCTATATAAATATGGCAAAGTGGCTAATTGCCTTAAGCGCATAGGCGGTATTCAAAATGCTGCGGCAATAATGGAGCCTATTATTGGAATGTTTAGCGAGGAGGAAGCAAAAACATTAGATAACCATCTAATATATCCTAATGTATGTGAAAATGGTCCATGGAATTATAGAAATAAGGCGCAGTTTCCGGTAGGTATTGATAAGGATGGCAACGTTATTACTGGTTTTTATGCCGGAAGAAGCCATGTGATTATTGACCAGCCTTACTGCCATCTCCAGAGCGAGGTTTGTGCGGATATTTTGAACAGGATTAAGGATTTTATGAGGGAATATAATGTGTCCCCCTATGATGAAGGTAAACATAAGGGAGTTGTAAGGCATATTTTGATTAGAGAGGGAACATCCAGCGGTCAGATTATGGTGTGCCTCATTATCAACGCTGATTCTATGCCTTATGAGGATGAACTGGTGGAATGCTTGGAGGGTGTTAATGGTATAAAAAGCATTTGCATAAATGTTAATCAGGAAAAGACCAATCGTATATTAGGAGAGAGAGCTTATACTTTATGGGGTTCAGATACTATTGAGGACAGCATTGGCGATGTGCGTTATCATATTAGCGCCAAGTCTTTTTATCAGGTTAATCCGGTTCAGACAAGGGTGTTATATGAGAAAGCGCTGGAGTATGCAGGACTTACCGGCTCGGAAACTGTTTGGGATGTTTACTGTGGTATTGGAACTATTTCGCTGTTTCTTGCAAGGAGGGCAAAGCATGTATATGGCGTGGAGGTGGTTCCGGAGGCAGTAAAGGACGCTAAAGATAATGCGGGGCTTAATGGAATCAGTAATGCAACCTTTTATGTGGGAAAGGCAGAGAAGGTGCTGCCAAGGGAGTATGAGGAGCATCAGGTGAAGGCAGATGTGATTGTGGTGGATCCTCCGCGAAAGGGATGCGATGGTAAGGCTCTTGAAACGATGGTGCGTATGGAGCCTGAGCGCATTGTGTATGTGAGCTGTGATCCGGCGACGCTTGCAAGGGATGTAAGGTGGCTTTGTGAAAATGGGTATGAGGTTAAAAGGGTGTGTCCTGTTGATATGTTTGCTCATAGCGGGCATGTGGAGACGGTTGTTCTCTTGTCCCAACGGAAACCGGATGATGTAATCGAGGTTGAAATAGAGTTAGGTGAGATGGATTT
>CANQSN010000098.1 GCA_947626505.1 uncultured Lachnospiraceae bacterium | reverse complement strand
TCATCCGTTAAGTATTGTGTCGTAAAGCAACGCCATACGCACCCACATCCCGTTGTGTGCCTGTTTAAAATACAGAGCTCTTGGATCGTCGTCCACATCCGTTGAAATCTCTGCGTTCCTCGGAAGCGGATGAAGCAATATTGTATTATCGCTAAAGCGCGACATAATCTTTTTGTTGACGACAAACTCCCTCGGAGCCAAATCACTCTCTGTAAAACGTTCAAGCTGGGTACGCGTATTATAAATTACATCAATATCCTCCGGCAGGTCGTCAAAGCTTCTGCATGGGATATAAGTTGAATTATGCTTACGCAGGTAATCAATATACTCCTTAGGCAATGCAAAGTGTGAGCTTGAAAGTCCATATATAATTGCATGGTCATAAACCGAAAGCAGCTTAATCAGTGAATGAACTGTCCTTCCAAACAGCAAATCTCCGACTACAGCTACAGATAGATGGTCAAAGGATTTGCCGCATTTATGAATAGTATACATATCTAACAACGCCTGCGTAGGATGTGCGCCGCTGCCGCTGCCCGCATTAAAAACAGGCACACTGGAAACTACTGCTGCCCTTACTGCTGCATCCTTATCATAATGTCTCATTACAATACCATCCGTATACCCGCTCAGCACCCGTATGGTATCCTCTAACGACTCGCCCTTAGACGCCGACGACGCCTCCTGCGCATTTTCCGTACTGATATTCTTTGCTCCGAGCCTTAAAATTGCCGCCTCAAATGACAGTCGGGTTCTTGTGCTTGGCTCAAAAAACATTGTAGCTATGACCTTACCGTCAAGACTGTGCATATACTTCTCAGGCTTGTCCATAATATCATCCGTCAGTTGAAATAAATGGTCTAAGTACACTCTGTCAAATTGCTCACAGGAAATAATATGTTTCATATCGTATCCTCCCATTGTCACAATAATCAAAGACTCGCTTGCGAATCTTAGCGCAATCTTTGTGTCTGCTTTCGCAGACGTCTTCTTATCATAATCTCTGTAATCTTATCATATTTTACCACCTTTTAGCATAAATATAAACTAGTAATAATAATTACCGTCTAATGAATACAGGTGATTGCATTAAAAACCCCTCTCATCTATATTTACTATCCGGAATTATTCTAGCACAAAATACAAGGAAGGAGAATACTAAGTGTCTATTTCCAACAAAATATTAGAATCAATCAGAAGTCTGCTGCTTGCTTATTTGCTCACCATTGTCCTTTTATTGCTTTTGGCGTTTTTAGTTTTTCAATTCAATTTAGGAGCTGCTGTAGTCAACATTACAATTATCTGCATTTATATTATAACATGCTTTTTAGGAGGCCTTCGTCTTGGGAAAAAAGTAGGGAGCCAAAGATTCTTATGGGGACTGTTACTAGGACTTTTATATATCGCCCTGCTGGTTCTTATTTCTATTCTGGTAAACCATGGTATAGCATTTACCTCTACAACAAATATTACTGCGTTTCTTCTCTGTCTGTGCGGCGGTATGCTTGGCGGTATGGTAAGCTGATATACGCTCTATGAGAATGCGCTAATACTTCGGATAAGAAGATTTCTTAAAGAGCAGACACGAATCTTAATTAAAGACTCGCTTGCGAGTCTTTAACATGAAAAAAGAGTGGCAAACCCCATGCTTGCCGCTCTTTTATTTACCTAAACAGTCATATTATAATGAAATTGTTGTCCCGTCAGGCTTTTCCACTGCCTGTATAGCCGCCTTCTTCATAGGAATACGACAATTCTTGTTGCTTCCAAACTCAATAACTACTACATCATCCTTAATGTCAACCACAACACCGTAAAAACCGCTGGTTGTACAAACAGAATCACCCGCCTCTAAGGCTTGGCTCATCTCATCCATAGTCTTTTGCTGTTTCTTTTGAGGGCGGATTGCCATAAAATACATCATGGCGCCAATGATCACCACATAGAAAATTATCATACCCACTGTAGTGCCTGCGCCTGCTGCTCCTGCACCTGCTGCGTCTGCTGCTGCTAAATACATATTCATCATACTCATATTAACTCTCCTTCTTTCACAATTATTAAAATTGTACTTTCTTTCTACGCTACAGTCAAGTCTATTTTTTGAACATGGATATTATACCAAGCGAACTACCCATTGTCTAAAGCCGGCGGGATTGCGGTATCCTTATTTCAAGACTATTAAGCTCTCTCAAAGCCTGCTAACTTGTCCTTTTTATATTCCTTATATCTGCCCGCCCTGATTGCTTCCCTGATTTCCTCCATCATATGGTTATAAAAATACAGATTATGCAGCACGCAAAGCCGCATACCAAGCATTTCCTTTGCCTTAAGCAAATGCCTTATATACGCCCTGCTGTAATGCCTGCACGCCGGACATCCGCAGCCCTCCTCAATCGGCTTATCATCCAACTCATATTTCGCATTAAACAGATTACGCTTTCCCTGATTGGTATAAACATGTCCATGACGTCCGTTGCGGCTTGGATAAACGCAGTCAAAAAAATCCACGCCCCTGTCCACCGCCTCCAAAATATTTGAAGGGGTACCTACGCCCATCAGATATGTGGGCTTATCAACCGGAAGCTCCGGAACAACAGCATCCAAAATACTATACATTTCATCATGGCTTTCCCCCACTGCAAGACCGCCTATGGCATATCCGTCAAGCTCCATTGCAGCAATCTCTCTGGCATGGCTTATTCTTACATCCTCAAATATTCCGCCTTGGTTAATACCAAACAAAAGCTGTTTTTTATTAATGGTATCCGGCAATGCATTAAGTCTTTCTATCTCATCCTTGCATCTTTTAAGCCATCTTAAAGTGCGGGCTACAGACGCCTCGATATACTTCCTGTCTGCGAGGCTTGACGGACATTCGTCAAACGCCATTGCAATAGTCGAGCCCAAATGCGACTGAATCTGCATACTCTGCTCCGGTCCCATAAATATCTTTCTGCCATCCACATGTGAATTAAAATATACTCCTTCTTCCTTAATCCTTCTAAGCCCTGCTAAGGAAAACACCTGAAAGCCTCCGGAATCTGTTAAAATCGGTCTGTCCCAATTCATAAATGCATGAAGTCCGCCAAGCTTATAAACCACATCATCCCCCGGGCGGACATGCAGATGATAAGTATTGCTTAGCTGAACTTGGGTTCCTATATCCTTTAAATCCATTGTAGATACTGCGCCCTTTATTGCAGCTACAGTACCCACATTCATAAAAACCGGCGTTTCAATCACACCATGAACCGTTGTAAACCGAGAACTCTTTGCCCTGCCATCCCGACTTATTATCTCATACATCTATCTGTCTCCTCCGAAAAATTCCTTCAATCTGTCAATACGGCTGGTCATACTTAAAAATAATAAATCCAGCACCGTTATTGCAGTCATCATTTCCACAACCACAACTGCTCTCGGAACTATCACCGGATCATGCCGCCCCTTAATGGAAACCTCAATGTTCTCCCCCGATTTATTGACGGTCTGCTGAGCTGCTGCAATAGAAGGCGTCCCCTTAAACGCTGTCCTTACTATAATATCTGTGCCATCGCTGATACCGCCAAGAACGCCTCCCGCATGATTGCTTGTTTTACTTATTTTTCCACTATCATCTATAACAAATGCGTCATTATCCTCACTTCCGCTTAAAACAGCCGCATTAACGCCCTCTCCAATCTCCACCGCTTTTACTGCGCCAATGGAAAACAACGCCTTAGAAAGACAGGCGTCAAGCTTATCAAATACCGGCTCTCCAACACCGGCGGGCATTCCCGTAACTACACATTCCACTATGCCTCCAATGGAATCCCTCTCTGCCATCTTTCTGTTTAAAAGCTCCTGCGCCGCCTTAGCTGCTCCTTCATCCGGCATATTAAGAGGATTATCTCCACGCTTTGAAATATCAAAACCCTCTTTTGTAATCTCTACATTGCCGATAGAGCGGGTATATGCCATAACCTCTATTCCAAACTCCTTTAACACCTTGGCTGCAATGGCGCCTGCTGCCACCCTTGCGGCAGTTTCCCTGCCGGAAGATCTGCCTCCGCCGCGGTAATCCCTGAAGCCATACTTCTCATCAAATGTGTAATCCGCATGGCCCGGCCTGTAATATGAGGCAATTTCACTGTAATCTTTAGAATGCTGATCCTTATTCCATACTACCATGGAAATAGGGGTTCCCGTTGTCTTACCCTCAAAAACGCCTGACAAAATCTCCACCTTGTCATCTTCATTCCTCATGGTAGTGTATTTGCTTTGCCCCGGTTTTCTGCGGTCTAAATATACCTGTATATCCTCCTCTTTTAACTCAAGTCCTGCCGGACATCCGTCAACCACAACGCCAATTCCCTTTCCATGCGACTCGCCCCATGTCGTTACCCTAAACATACTTCCAAAACTTGAACCTGCCATCTTCTCTCCTCCAAATTTCTCATTTACACTAAAAGCAGGGACTTTAAAAGTCCCCGCCATCTCTTATTTTCTACCAAAGCTTAATGTATAAAAACCTTTATTTTTAAAGCGACTTCCTCTAATTGTTTCTCCTGACAAGCATAACCACTGCTCCTAAAACAAGCAGAAACAACGGAATACCAATAACTCCAATAGCCATAATCATCTTTGTAGCAAATGCGGAAAATACTGCATACTCGTTTGTTACAGAAGGCGCTTTAATAGAAATCTTGCTGTCTTCATTAGTCATATAATTTACTGCATTGCTGTACAGGCTGATATTTGCACCGGAAACCATATCGTCTATTTCATCCACTCCCATTGAGGATGAGCCTGACACAAAAAGCACGCCCTCTCCGGAGCTGTC
>CANQSN010000097.1 GCA_947626505.1 uncultured Lachnospiraceae bacterium | reverse complement strand
AATATCCTCCTCAATATAAAATAAAAAAATGCGAAAGAGTAATAATACTCTTGTCGCATTTTATTTTACAATGAATCCAAATACTAACAAAACATCACCCAATTATGTTAAAGTCTTAAAAATATTTTCTCAAAAAAAGAACATCATAAAAATATGATGCTCCTTAAAAAACATTATATCTACTATGCTAACTTACTCTTTGCAAGATCTACAAGCTTTGCAAAACCCTCGGCATCAGAAATAGCCATTTCTGATAACATTTTACGGTTTACTTCAACTCCAGCCAGCTTTAAGCCATGCATGAACTTGCTGTAAGATAAACCGTTTATGCGGGCTGCTGCATTAATTCTTGCAATCCATAATTGTCTGAATTGTCTCTTACGCTGCTTTCTTCCTGAATAAGAGCTTGCCAGCGCTCTCATAACAGATTGCTTTGCTACTCTATATTGTTTAGAGCGAGCGCCTCTGTAGCCCTTTGCCAACTTTAATATTTTATTATGTCTCTTTTTAGCGCCTAATCCGCCTTTAATTCTTGCCATAATATTGTCCTCCTGTCTTTATTTATCTTACAAATAAGGTAATATCTTCTTCATATTCTTAACATTAGTAGAATCCGTCATGGTACTCTTTCTAAGTCCTCTTTTCCTCTTTGCAGACTTCTTTGTTAAAATATGCTGCTTATACGCTTTCTGTCTCTTTAATTTACCAGTACCAGTCTTCTTAAAACGCTTTGCTGCTGCTCTGTTTGTTTTCATTTTTGGCATAACATTTGTCCTCCTTAAAAATATCTGTTAATATAGTAGTAATACAACATTTAACATTGTAAATCGGCCTGTTATTTAGCAGAAAGAATCATAATCATGTTTCTTCCTTCAAATTTAGCCGGCTTATCGATGCTTGCGCAGTCCTCCAATGCTTCGGCAAATTCATCTAAAATATGCTTGCTTTCTTCTACATGAGCTAATTCCCGACCTCGGAACCTAAGATTCACTTTTACCTTATCGCCTTTGGAAAGGAACTTCCTTGCCTGATTAATCTTAGTATTTAAATCATTTGTATCAATATTAGGTGAAAAACGAATCTCTTTAATGTCAACTGTTTTCTGTTTCTTTCTTGCTTCTTTTTCTTTTCTCGCCAGCTCATATTTGTACTTGCTGTAATTAATAATCTTACAAACCGGCGGTTTTGCTGTAGGAGCAATCTTAACAAGGTCTAACTCCGCCTCCTCCGCTAACTTAAGCGCCTCCTTGGAAGACATAATTCCAAGCTGCTCTCCATCAGTACCGATGACACGCACTTCCTTGTCTTTAATCTGCTCATTAATCATACACTCTGCTATGGTCCTGCACCTCCATCATTATATACTATATTTTTATCCAAAAAAATGGATAACTACAGAAGTTATCCACTAATATCTATCCCATAAATAACCACGCAAAAAATGCCTGCGCTAAATACTTTCAAAATATTAACCCAAGTCGCCGCTGCGCTAAGGTGAGAGTGGAAACTCTGCTTTGTTTTATATTATGAGCCATGCTCACAACAAATGCTATAATATCATTAATTATATTAAATGTCAACCGCTTTTCCCCTTATAAATTATTGCATGTAAAATAAAGAAGCTCAACCGGATTGACCTCCAAGCAGTAACTGCTCTAATCACACACCCCATGCGGTGTGCGACAACAGCTTAAACAACATATAACTTAAGCTCTCCTTCCTATAATACATAGGAGTGTTTTGAGGAATATATTCCTGATTATTTAATTGTATCTGAAGATTTGGCAAAAATTCAACCATCATGCGATACCCATAGACTGCCAGAATCATAAAGCTAAGTACTATGAGCAAAATACTAAAACCTTTCACCCTGCACCCTATAACATACCTGCATATGACTGAATATAGCACAAACAAAGCCACAGCATAAGACATAGGATTCATTTGCCACGCTAAATCGAAATGAAATGTACCAAGATACAACCCTGCCCTTGTCATGCCACAGCCGGGGCAGGGAAGTCCGGTAACTAACAGAATTGGACACATTCTGCCAAAAATAAAATCCATCAGCACAATATAGCATAGCGCCAGCATTGCTGCCTTGTAATAGGTTTTAATATCCAACTTCAAATTCTGAAAACCTATGTGCGTATTTAATTTATTAAAAATGCCTTTACTGCTTCTTTCCCTGTTTTCCATCTTCAACCACTTCAATCTTACGGATTTCCTTAGTACGAATCTCCTCGCAAATATCGTTAATAAAATCAGAAAGCGGCTTCTGCCCTTCATCCCCAAGATAGCGGCTTCTAACAGACACAAGTCCCTCATCCTCTTCATTTTGGCCTACTACCAGCATATAAGGCACTTTATCAAGCGTTGTCTCACGAATCTTCTTTCCAATCTTTTCTGCTCTGCTGTCCATTGTACAGTCAATGCCATTTTTCTTGAGCTCCTTTAATACTTTCATTGCATACTCATGATATTTATCAGAAATCGGCAACACTCTGACCTGTTCAGGACATAACCAAGTTGGAAACAGTCCTGCATATTTTTCAATCAGCCATGCCAATGTACGCTCATAACATCCCATTGAAGTTCTGTGTATAATATATGGACGCTTCTTGTCCCCATTCTGGTCAATATAATACATATCAAACCTATCAGCCAAAAACATATCAAGCTGCACAGTAATCATAGTATCTTCCTTACCATAAACATTTTTAGCCTGAATATCAAGCTTAGGTCCATAAAATGCAGCCTCTCCATCCTCCTCGGTATAGTCAATTCCAATCTCGTCCAAAATCTCGCGCATGGCGTCCTGTACATGATCCCATTCCTCAGCAGTTCCCATGTATTTCTCTGTGTTATTCGGATCCCACTTGGACATACGGTAAGTGACGTCCTCCTCTAAACCAAGTGTTGTCAGACAGTATTTTGCTAAATCAACACAATTCTTAAACTCCTCCTTAATCTGCTCAGGAGTACAAATCAAATGTCCCTCGGAAATAGTAAATTGACGGACGCGGGTAAGTCCATGCATCTCGCCTGATTCCTCGTTTCTAAACAGTGTAGAAGTCTCGCCCATTCTGTATGGCAGGTCGCGATAAGACTTCTGACTTGCCTTATATACATAATACTGGAATGGGCAAGTCATAGGACGCAGCGCAAATATGTCCTTGCCCGACTTGCTGTTTCCATCCTCGTCCTCATCATCCTCGCCAAGAATAAACATACCTTCCTTATAATGTCCCCAATGGTCCGAAATCTTATATAAATCAGACTTAGCCATCAACGGAGTTTTTGTCCTGACATATCCCCACTCATTATCCTCCAAATCCTCAATCCAACGCTGCATCTTTTGGATAATCTTAACGCCCTTTGGCATAATAAGCGGCAGTCCCTGTCCAATTACATCCACAGTTGTAAAAAGCTCCATCTCCCTTCCAAGCTTATTGTGGTCGCGTTTTTTAATTTCCTCCAAATGCTCCAAATATGCATCCAAATCCGCCTTCTTAGTATAAGATACCCCATATATGCGGGTAAGCATCTTATTATGCTCGTCCCCTCTCCAATAAGCTCCTGAAGAAGATACGAGCTTAAATGCCTTAATATCTTTTGTACGCATCAAATGCGGCCCTGCACATAAATCTACAAAATCCCCCTGACTATAAAAGGAAATAGTTTCTCCCTCCGGAAGGTCTTCAATAAGCTCTACCTTATAAGGCTCATCCCTATCCTTCATAAATTTAATTGCTTCATCCCTCGGAAGTGTAAACTGCTCTAAGACCGCCCCCTCCTTTATAATCTTCTTCATCTCTTTTTCTATATTATCAAGCGCCTCCCTGTCAAATGGAGCACAGTCAAAATCATAATAAAATCCCTCGTCAATAGCTGGGCCAATAGTAAGCTTTGCCTCGGGATACAACCTCTTTACCGCTTCCGCCAATACATGTGAAGTTGTATGCCAGTATGCCTTTTTACCCTCCAGACTATCAAATGTTAAAATATTTAAACTACAATCTTTATCAATCATAGTGCGAAGGTCGACTGTATTTCCATCCACTTCACCAACACATGCCATACGAGCTAATCCCTCGCTAATATCTCTTGCAATGTCTATTACAGACATAGCGCTGTCATACTCCTTAAACGAGCCATCCTTTAATGTAATCTTCATTTTTCATTCTCCTTTTTTTATAATCTAAAAAAGTCCCTGACATATCTCTATGTCAGGGACGATTACTCGCGGTTCCACCCTGTTTCACATAAGTTCAAGCATAGCTTAAAACATTATGTACACTTCATTATGATGATAACGGTATCACACCGGACTCTATTAAAGCCACTATGGAGCTGGTCTTCCATCCTCATCCGCATAAGGCTCTCTCAGCATGTGAACCTCTCTCTGTATGCTTCATGAAAATGTACTGGTCTCCTCAACGCATTCTCTTATATCAGTCAAAGACATTTTCTGCTTATCATGATACCTCTAAGATTTTTTCTTGTCAACCATTTTTATTTTTTATTCCATACCTTCAACCTCTTATGTCTCCCATCTGATATACGCTCCTTGAAAATGCGCTAAGACTCGCAAGCTGGTCCTTTATTATGATTCCGGAGCCATAATTGGTTCAAATGTATGCCTTTTCTTTTTCTCCTGTTTTAAAGGATTATCTGAAATAGCCTGTTCACAAAAATAATCCTGTGAATTTAAGACTTCCTTTCCGCGTCTTCCGGGCTTTATATAACTCCCGTCAGCCTGCAGCCAGTGAGCCTTCACATTATCAGCAAGCTCTGCTTCCAGCACATGGATAACTTCTTTCTTTAAATGCTC
>CANQSN010000096.1 GCA_947626505.1 uncultured Lachnospiraceae bacterium | reverse complement strand
ATTATGATCATAAATAAAAAAGAGCAATTGGCATGCATTGATATTTCTGAATTGAAAAATTATAAAAAAACAGATAATTTATTTTTTGAAAATCCCAATCGTGTGATTTATATTTTGGATCGCATAGTGTTAAAAGGAATCATCACATATGGAGATTACAAAAGAAATCGTCTGAACAGTGAATCAGCTATTAATATAAACTGCAAAAAATTAATTGATTCTCAAAATGTGTTAGAGGAAGCGGAAAAAATATTTTCCCAAAATTCAAATATTCACAGTATCCCCGTTGTCAGTCAGCAGGGAATATTGTTATATGAGATTTCAACACAAGAAGATGTTGAAGAATCGATTGATTTAAGCAGTTACATTACAGATACGGACTGGTTTTCTAATTATACATCTTTTATGGATATACACAAAGTCTGCATTATTGAATATAAAAGGTGGGGAGAAAAGTTTAAAGAAAAATTAGGAAATTGGGGGGGGGGAAAAAATAGATATTATCTTTCCTAATCAGATTTCAAGACAAAACATAAAGGAATATGATTTGATTATCGATTGGGATTTTTATCTCTATGACTTGCGCCGCCAATTTCTGCTATATCTTGACAGAAGATATTTTAATATATATGCTTCGCCTAAATACATGCTGTTTTTTATGATCCCAGAATATTATTTAAATTTGAAGCGTATTGGTGTTAATTTTTATGTATTCGAAGCTCCCTCGGAACAAAAACTGACGCATATGACACAGAAAGAAAAAGAACGAGTAAATTCTAATCTGCTTTGGTCGGATTATTATAGAAATGCCCAATTATATGATGATGAAATGAAAGAAATGTTCGGGACAGACGAGTATCAGCCGATCGTTGATGCTATGCTTAATTTGTCTCCTCTTATTAAAAAAGGAAATGCAATTTATTATGAAGATTACCAAAGCCCATTTTATAATATTGTTGCAGGACACCGTATTACATTAAACAAGGAATGGGAGTTATACACCCAGGACATCGATATGTATGGCCACTGCATAGCATTTGGTGTTTATGTTGAGGATAAGTATACTATTGCAAGTGTGTTGCAAAAGGAGATAAACCAAAGCTGCCTGTATACTTTCAATGTAAATAATTGGGGGATATCGGGCGTCAGTATTATGGAAATGTTTGCGTGCATGCAAAATAAAGTTCATCGCGAAAATGATATTATCATTTTCTTAGTTGGTGTGGAGGAAATTGATTTTTTCAAAAGACTAGATAAAAATATAACAATCATAGAGCTTTCTGACTGTTTTAATGCCGCATATCAGGAATTGGGACTATTTTTTATGGATAGGCCGATTCACTGCAATTATAAGGCAAATCAGCTTATTGCAAGGAATATATTTGAAACATTATTAAAAGAATATAATGCTGGCAGGATTACTATAGTACAAGATATTGATACGCCCCGAAAGGAGACATCTGTAGAATATGCTTCTTTGCTACCTAATCGGGAACTGGAACAATTTATACATAAATTAAGAAAACAGGCAATTCCATCTGATGGCAGGAAAGGTGCAATTGTAATGAATTGTAATCCGTTTACAAACGGACATCGATACCTTATAGAAAAAGCATCCGAATTGGTTGATATCCTTTATATTTTTGTGGTAGAGGAGGACAAATCGTATTTTAAATTTGAGGACAGAATTGAATTGGTAAGGCGTGGGTGTGACGATTTAAAAAATGTCTGTATTTTACCAAGCGGAAAGTTTATGATATCTTCTGTTACTTTCCCAGAATATTTTTTAAAAGAGGATAAACAAGAAGTGAAAATAGATATGTCTCTTGATGTAGAAATATTTGCAAACTATATTGCACCTGCGCTTGGTATTACTGTACGATTTGTTGGGGAAGAACCAATTGATATGATAACACGTCAGTATAATGAAACTATGAGGAGAATCCTTCCAGCATATCATATCGATTTAGTAGAAATACCCAGAAAATCGACAGATGAAAACGCTTCTGATGTCATTAGCGCTTCAAGAGTGAGAAGCCTTTTAACGGAGCGAAAATGGAAAGAAATCAAGAAATTGGTGCCTGAAACTACATTTCAATTCTTATGGGAGAAAATGTAATCTGCAGAAAGTACAAAGAATAACAGTACTGTCCATAGGACACAAAACAAGGAATATGTGAGAGATAGATAAATAAACTATCGAATTATCTTCGAAGTTATGGTATAATTTCCATGTTGTCCTACCGATACCTGGCAACAGGAGGAGGTGTTCACATGGAGTACATTATAACTTTTTTAGTCGCCGTTGTTGCTGGTGTAGCCTGCCACTACATCATCAAATGGTTAGACAGTGACCGCAAGGACAACTAATAGCCTACTGGGTGCTTTGCCAGTATAAAAGAAAAGAAGAACCCCCGGACTGTACGCAACTACGGTTCGGGGGTTCGTTTCTTTGTCCACATGGAACATTATAACTTTTTGCCTACTGGCATTATAGCATATGCAAGTCCACATTGCAATATACATTTTTTTCCGTAGACTCTGCGGCTCCGGATCGGCGGCCAACTCTCATAGCAAGCACTGCCTATGGATGTCCATATGTCAGATTGCGGCTATTCAGTAGGGAAAAAATCCCCCCTTGCCCTCATAGACAAAGATGCCTGATCTTGTCCATACATATCATGCTGCACTTGGTTTGTTATATCTGCATTGTTCTGCTATTTTGCATTTTAAAGTATTGACAATTTCAAAGCATGAACATTAGGCAAAAGCGGGTTCAAAAGGGTTTCCGATGACCGGCCTGTGGATATTACGGCATTGCCTGATGATGACATAAACCTGTATTATAAATACGATGGTTTATACGCCGTATGTATAGATTTACTTGCTGATGATGGGAATGAAATCCTCAAAGTCAGCGAGGGACGATGGCGAATCGAGGAATGCCTCCGAATCATGAAAACAGACTTTGCAGCGAGACCTGTTTATCCACACCGTAATATTCACTAGCATGAGGTTCAATTCGCTCTTTACCTGATACATATGCTTACCATATCAGCATAAACATCAATTAGTACCAAAAGGTTGCTGCAGATTTTCCGCTAACTGCTTCAGCCTCCTTCGGTGTTATTTTACCTTTTTATTCAATGAATTTAATTAACTTCTCTAATTTACTAAAATCGCTCGCTTTTAAAACTTCGCTCAAATGGACGCGTTTCGCCACCCGGACATCAAATTACTATAAGCTGCTTGTCCTGATAAGTTTCTTTACCAATAATCGGCATATAAGCAGGTCTGATAAGCTTACATTTTTTAAATATTTCCTTCTGATATTTGTCAAGCTTTTCAGTGGGCACACCCTTTAGCGGATATACCGGACGCCCATCCTCTTCCTCTACGCCTATAACAATATAGCCACCACCCCAGTTATCAAGGTCATTGGCAAATGCACAAATGGTTTTCAGGGAAGCTGCCGGATCCCATGTTTCTTTAAATTAAATTCTTCAAAAACTGTTTCTGCATCAACTGCCTGCGTTCCGTTTACAGTTTCCTGCTCAGATTCATAGATTGCCTGATCTATGCTGTTTATTCTTGTAAATTTGGAATAACTAATAGATGTTCTCACCCACAAGGATTCTCTGTATACAGAATCATCAAAACTAACTCTTTCTAAAATTCCTCCTGATAAATCCGCATAATTAATGATAGCATATGTAAAATATACTGCTATTTTACATGTCTTTTGTTATCACTACGTCTGTGATAAATACACTTCCCTTTTCCCCAATACACTCTTCTGGAAAAAACACAAAGCAAATTTCATTTACTGATTTTCTATAACTAAAATTCTCATCTGATAAGACAGGATATCTGTGTTCTGTTAATATGGGTGGTTCATCAATCTCACCTACAATGGTTGCCTCCCTGTAATCAATATAGGTGGAACCCCCGTCAGCAATAACCGAATTTTCTTTCGCAATTTTTTGCACCCCATCTCCCGTTTGTATTTCTCCCATGTTATTATTATTTGAATTGCACAATTTCACAACTTTTGATGCCACAAATACAGATAAAAATAAACTTATTATGGAGCAAACGCCCGCAATTATATTAAATATCTCCACAATCTTCCGCGCCTCCTGCTTGTCCGTTGCCAGCCAGGGAAAGAAAATCATTTTCTACCGTGATGTCCGTCCCCCACATGCTGCCATATAACCGAACCCGAGTATGGGTTCATCAACAGTTCGTTTCGTTTTCTTGATATAATCCTGATATGTTACCCCTGTATCCTCTGGATGTAGGGTTTTGTGTAACTGGAGCAGGTATTTTTTATCCTGAAACAGGTTTGTAAAAATACTGTCCTTATGGTATGCTTTGCAACTTCTTCGGTCTTTATTCTGTTTTCTGATGCGTTTATTTCATTATTATTTTTCATTTTGTCACCTCATAACCAGAGCAAAAAATCATTCAAAATTCTTTCCTCACTTCTAATTATATAAAAGGGTTGCAGATACTTCAAGAACTATTTTATGATAGGACTGCGTAAGCAACACTTGAAAAACAAACATTATTATAATACAATACAAATACAAAAGCATTCAAATATATTGGAGATGTTCTTTATGGCAAATGCTTTGGTACAGGTTAGCGTAAGTGAGAAGTTAAAGGGAATTACAGATATGTTATTGGAGAAAGTCCATCAGGAGATACAGGCTGCTTGTCAGGACAGATAGAAAAGGGATTTGTGATCAAATATAAGAACTATATATCCGGAGGTGAACGCATTGGCAAGAACGGTTTCCATTGGAACGCAGGATTTTGAACAGCTTATTGTAAATAATTGTTTT
>CANQSN010000095.1 GCA_947626505.1 uncultured Lachnospiraceae bacterium | reverse complement strand
AGAGGCTGTGGAAGGAGGCGGACAACATGACAGGTTTAGGAATGAGCATTGCGCAGGAGAAGTATGCAGAGGGAGTTACAGAAGGCATATCTCGTGGAATAACTCAGGGTATATCTCAGGGTATATCTCAGGGTATATCTCAGGGTATATCTCAGGGTATATCTCAGGGCATTGCAGAGGGAGTAAGGAATTCTGTTGATATATGTATAGATTTGGGTATCAGCTTTGAAGAAGCAGTTACAAAGGTTGCAAAACAATATAACATGACAGAGGAAGAAGTCATGGACATATATGAAGAAGGATAGCAGTAAATATCCATATTTTTTCCTTGACAATTCTTGCCTGTAATGCTATTATACTCTAGTGTGCCGCACAGTGGGGCTGAAAGTGCGCTTTATGGGCGCCGCCAAAGCTGGCGAGTAATTATTTAGGAGGTGCTATATGTACGCAATTATAGCAACAGGTGGTAAACAGTATAAGGTATCCGAAGGCGACGTAATCAAGGTTGAAAAGCTTGGCGTTGCTGAAGGGGAGAAGTATACATTTGACCATGTTCTTATGATTAATGACGGTGAAGTTAAGGTAGGTACGCCTACTGTTTCCGGAGCTAGCGTAGAAGCTTCTGTTGTAGAGGAAGGCAGAGATAAGAAGATTATTGTCTACAAGTACAAGAGAAAGCTTGGTTATCATAAGAAGAATGGTCACAGACAGCCATATACTAAAGTTAAGATTGAAAAAATCAATGCCTGACTAACAATTATGATTAAAGTAACTTTTTATCAAAGACCAGATAATACAACAATGCGTTGTATATTCGAAGGTCATGCTGGATATGATGATAGTGGAGAAGATATTGTATGTTCTGCAGTTTCCATTTTATACATTAATACCGTAAACAGCATTGAGAAGCTTACGGGTGATCCGTACCGTTTAGATGCTGAGGACTCAAAGAACAGGTATGATTTTTCATTTACCGAAGAGCCTACTAATGCAGCAAGACTCTTGATGGATTCATTGCTGCTTGGGTTGACCACAATCAGCGACCAGTATGGAAGTGAGTATCTTAAGATTACCTTAAAGGAGGTGCAATAGAAATGATACAGTTAAATCTTCAGCTTTTTGCTCATAAGAAAGGAATGGGTTCTACTAAGAACGGTAGAGATTCCGAGTCTAAGAGATTAGGAGCTAAGAGAGCAGACGGACAGTTTGTTAAGGCCGGTAATATTTTATACAGACAGCGCGGTACTAAGATTCATCCGGGCGTGAATGTAGGAATCGGTGGAGACGATACATTATTTGCATTAAAAGACGGTGTAGTACGTTTTGAGCGTAAGGGTAGAGATAAAAAGCAGGTTTCCATCTATCCGGTAGAGAGCAAGTAATATTTAGATGAATTGTTTATGGGGCTGTCTTAAGGATAGCCCCATTTTTCTTTTATGTAGAAAGGATTTAATTATGTTTGCAGATAGGGCAAAGATTTATATCCGTTCCGGCAGAGGCGGTGATGGGCATGTTAGTTTCAGAAGAGAGCTGTATGTTCCTGATGGCGGCCCTGACGGTGGTGATGGCGGCAATGGCGGTGATGTTATATTTGTAGTGGATGAAGGGCAGAATACATTAAATAATTTTCGCCGCAAACAAAAATATTGCGCCGGTGATGGGGAAGAGGGCAGCAAAAGGCGATGCCACGGAAAAAAGGGTAGTGACATTATCCTTAAGGTGCCTCCCGGAACAATAATTAAGGATTATGAGACAGGAAAGGTTATCTGCGATATGGCAGACAGCAAAGAGGAAGTTCATCTGTTAAAAGGAGGCCATGGTGGAAAAGGTAATATGCATTTTGCAACATCTGTTATGCAGGCGCCAAAGTACGCCCAGCCGGGGCAGCCTGCTCAGGAGCTTTGGGTTAGCTTAGAGCTCAAGGTTATTGCTGATGTAGGTTTGGTTGGCTTTCCAAATGTTGGTAAATCTACATTGTTGAGCAGGGTTACAAATGCCAGACCAAAGATTGCTAACTATCATTTTACTACATTGAATCCCAATTTGGGAGTGGTGGATTTAGATGATGGACAGGGATTTGTAATTGCGGATATTCCGGGGATAATTGAAGGGGCGTCTGAAGGCGTCGGGCTTGGAATACAGTTTTTACGCCATATTGAGCGAACTAAGGTTATTGTGCATATTGTAGACGCCGCTTCTACGGAGGGCAGAGATCCTATTGCTGACATTCATGCTATTAATGCAGAGATTGAAAAGTATAATCCGGAGATTTTAAAAAGGCCGCAGGTAATTGCCGCCAATAAAATTGATGCCTGTATAGATGTGGAGGAAGCTGTTGCTGATATTAGAAGGGAATTTGAAAATGATTCCGTAAAGGTGTATCCTATTTCTGCTGTAAGCGGACAGGGACTAAATGAGCTTATGTGGCATATAAATGAGCTTTTAAAGGATTGCCCAAAGGAAAGCGTAGTATTTGAACAGGAATTTTTCCCTGAATTTAATAATTCTGATAGTGAGCCGATAGTGGTTGAGAAGGTTTCCGAGCATGTTTATGAGGTAAGCGGCGCCAGAGTTGAGAGAATGATGGGTTATACTAATCTGGAATCGGAGAGAGGCTTTGAATTTTTCCAGAATTTTATGAAAGACAATGGCGTTATAGATGAATTGACCAAGCAGGGAATGGAGGAAGGAGATACTGTCAAAATATATGATTTGGAGTTTGAGTATTTTCCTTCATAAATCAACAGAGAAAAGAGGTTTTTTATGCAATTAACAAGTAAACAAAGAGCATTTTTGATGGGGCAGGCAAATGCATTAAACCCTATTTTTCAGATAGGTAAGGAGTCTATTTCTCCTGAAATGGTGGATGGTATTGCACAGGCGTTAGAAAAAAGGGAGCTGATTAAAATAGGCGTTTTAAAAAATTGTGAAGATGCTCCGGAGGAGATTGCACAAATAATAGCTGAGCGTACCCACTCAACTGTGGTAAAGGTTATTGGCAAGAAAATTATACTATACAAATGTAATCCTAAAAAGAATAAAATAGAGTTGCCTAAGTAGGCAGAATGGAGCTTAATATGAAAAATATTGGAATTATGGGAGGAACCTTTAATCCAATCCATTATGGGCATTTACTGCTTGCCGAGGCTGCATATGAGCAATTTAAGCTTGACACAGTGTATATTATGCCTAACAAAAATCCGCAGTATCGCATGATTTCCAGCAATATTAGTGTGGCTGACAGAGTGGCAATGATTGGGCTTGCCATTTGCGAAAATCCGCATTTTACGCTTTCCACTGAGGAAATTGACAGAGAAGGCGCCACATATACTGTGGATACTTTAAAGAATTTGACTATGAAAATGCCGGATAGTAATTTTTATTTTATTATGGGAGCAGATTCGCTTTTTCATTTTGAATCATGGTATAAGGCAGATGAAATAGTAAAGATGTGTACCATTTTAGCCGCTTCCAGAGCAAGTCATGTATCTGCTGATATAGAAAGCCAGATTGATTACCTCGCAGCTAAATATAATGCGGATATTAAGCTTTTAAATACGCCTAATTTGGATATTTCATCACACAGCCTTAGAAAGAGAATACGAGGAGGAAATTCTGTCAGGTATTTGCTTCCCGATTCTGTGGAACAATATATTAAGAAACATCATTTATATGAGGAATAGCATATGAAAGAAATCAATGAAATAAAGAAATGCTTAAAGGATAAACTGTCAAAGAAACGTTACGAGCATACAATAGGCGTTATGTATACCGCCGCCGCTATGGCTATGTGTTACGGTGAGGATATAAATAAGGCTTTGATTGCAGGCCTTTTGCATGATTGCGCAAAGCATTTGTCAGACAATCAGAAGATGGCTGCTTGTAAGAAATATCATTTAAATATTACTCCGCTTGAAAATGATAATAAGGAGCTTCTTCATGCCAAGATAGGGGCGGCATTTGCAAAAGACTTATATGGCGTAAAAGACAAGGAAATACTTGGCGCTATTAAATGGCATACTACCGGAAGACCGGATATGACTAGGTTAGAGGAGATTATATTTATAGCGGACTATATTGAACCAAACAGAAAGGAATTGCCCGGAATGATGGAAATAAGACGTCTGGCATTTTACAATTTAACCGATTGTATTGTACAAATAATGGAAAATACGTTAAAATATCTTGAGGGCAAGAAAAGTCTTATTGATCCTTCTTCCCATGACACATATATGTATTACAAAACAAAACAGGAGAGAGAGCATGAATAATTCAAAGGAAATGGCAATAATCGCATATAATGCAATGGATGACAAACTGGCCAGAGATATTAAAATAATTGATATTAGCAATATTTCCGTAGTCGCTGACTATTTTTTGATTGCGGATGCTTCTAATAGGAATCAGATACAGGCAATTGCAGGCAATGTCGAGGAGCTTATGCATAAGTCGGGATATCGTTTAAAATCCACAGAAGGTTATCAATCTGCAAGCTGGATTTTGTTGGATTATAATGATATAATAATTCATATATTTAGTTCTGAGGATAGATTATTTTACGATTTGGAACGTATATGGAAGGATGGAATAGTGGTTGATATTGATGAGCTTAATAAGTAGGAGGGTGTTAAATGAACAATAAAGTTACCTTTTACCATAGGTTTAGTATGTTCTTTCTGGTATTTTTCCTGTTTGGAGTAGTTTGTACTATTGGAAGCATTATTATTAACATAAAAGATTCATCAGAATTCAAAGAGTGCAAGCTAAAAACTGTTGCTGCTTTAAGTAGTTGCGTAACACAGGAAGAGGGTGGACGTACATATTATTTTGGAGTATATACATTTCAATATAATAGCACACAATGGAATTTTATTAATTCCACTTATTATTCCTCAGAGAGCAAGATACCTGAAACTGTATCCATTAAGCATAATGCTTTTACTGACAAAAATGACATGAAGGTTAAGGTTCAATTTGACAGGAATTTTAGTATCCCATTTATCTATGGTACGGTTACATTTTTGTTATTTATTCTGTTTATTATATACAGGAATACTTATAAAGAGCAAAAGCTTGTTATGCAGGCA
>CANQSN010000094.1 GCA_947626505.1 uncultured Lachnospiraceae bacterium | reverse complement strand
AAGACGTCAAATGAAGTAAAGGAGTGGATTAAGATGACTAAGGTAGCTAAGTTATTTGAAAAAGAAAAAGAAGAAGCGTTAGCTGAAAAAGATGCTATTATTGCTACTGAAAAAGCGAAAAGTGCTGAGAAAGATGAAGCATTGGCTGAAAAAAATGAAGCATTAGCTGAGAAGGATGCAAGAATTGCTGAATTAGAAGCAATGCTTAAACAGGCTTAAAAAGAACAGGGGCTGCGCACTAAGTAATTAGTGCGCAGCCCCCGTTTTTCTAATTTCCTAAAGAATCTATTATGACCTTTTTGCAAGCGCTTCTAATAACTATAATACAGGTCGTTATTAAAAATTTCTTATCTCTTTAGCCAATGAAAATGGTATTATTTCCCCAGAATTTGTTTTTTGATAAGCTTTTTACTCTATATCTATGTAAAAATAATAAAAGATTTACAAATTATGGAATTGTTAAAGCAACGCATAATACATGTTCCAATAATAGCAAAGTGGTGTGGAGTTTTCGTGAAGTCCATTGACTTATTTTACAGTGTAATGTTATAGTAAGCTAAGAGAAAATATACATTTGAGGAGAATATACATGCGGATATGTTACTATATAAAGAGAATTATTGCGTTTTTCGTATGTTTCGGCATGATTTTAGGGCTTCTTGGCTGCAATCAGCTTGAGGACAGCGGCATTTCATATATTGACGCCGCTACGGATGTTTCTACGCTGTCCGAGGCAACCATAGACAAGATTGTTGAGAATATTGTGGGAAGCATGTCGTTAAACGAAAAAGTGGGGCAGCTTTTTATAGTTGATATAGCTTCGCTGGAGCCTTCAAGAAAAAGTGTTAATAAAAAGCGATTGTCAGGGAAGCTTAAAAAGAATATGGGGCTGTATCCCATTGGCGGAGTGGTTTTATATTCCAATGACATTAAGAAACCGGAACAGCTAAAAAGGCTTATTAACAATATGCAGTCGCAAAGCGAGATTAATCTTTTTGTATGCGTAGACGAGGAGGGAGGTACAGTAAGCAGAATTGCTGCAAATAAGAAAATGGGCGTTAAGGAGCTTCCGTCCATGCAGGAGATTGGCGCTACTATGGACTCAAAACAGGCAAATGAAGTGGGGCTTAAGCTTGGAGCGCAGCTTAAGAAATTTGGAATTAATGTGGATTTTGCTCCTGTGGCAGATGTGCTGGCGTCAGAGGAACCGGAAAGCTCCGCAGTGGCGGAACTTAACAGCCGCGCCTTTGGACATGATTCAGCCATGGTGGCGGATATGGTTTCAGAAGAAGTAAAGGGACTAATAGAGGGCGGGGTTATGGCAACCTTAAAGCATTTTCCGGGGCAGGGTGCTGCTACATCCGATACCCATATAAGCGCGGCAAATGTTACAAAGTCAATTGAGGAATTAAGGCAGCAGGATTTTATTCCATTTAAAAAAGGGATTAAAGCGGGGGCGCAATTTGTCATGCTGTCCCATGAGTCTTTAAGCTCTTTAACAGGAGACAGTACTCCGGTATGCATGTCTTCCCTTGTGGTGACAGATATTTTACAGGAGGAGTTGGGCTTTAAGGGAATTGTTATTACAGACGCCATGAATATGGTACCGATTGTTTCAAAGTATACGTCTTCAGAGGCTGCGGTTAATTGTATAAAGGCGGGAGTGGATATGGTTCTCATGCCTGAAGACTTAATGCAGGCTTATGACGGAGTTATTAATTCTGTGAGAAACGGAATTTTAACGGAGGACAGTATTGATGAGTCTGTAAGAAAGATTATAAAATGCAAGGTACAGCAGGAGATTCTTCCTTTGGATTCGGAACTGGTGGTGAAGGCAAGTCAGGAATCTTATGAAAAGATTGGAGAAATGGAAAATGATAATTGACAAATTGTAGGCAGATACCTACAATAAAATTCGGAGATAGTAGATAGCAGTTGGGGACAAGATATATTTTAGCCCCAACATCACAATATTACTGAATAAGGAGACTTGCTATGTATGAGGAATGTGGTGTTTTTGGAATTTATGATTTTGAAGGCAGAGATGTGGCGGATACCATTTATTATGGATTGTTCGCTTTGCAGCACAGAGGTCAGGAGAGCTGCGGTATTGCAGTCTCGGATACAAACGGTCGAAAGGGCGTAGTGCATGCGCAAAAGGGGATGGGACTGGTCAATGAGGTGTATACCAAGAAGAATCTTAGTGAATTAAAGGGTAATATCGGCGTGGGACATGTGCGGTATTCCACAGCGGGAGCCAGTACCATTGAGAACGCCCAGCCTTTAGTGCTTAATTATGTTAAGGGAACTCTGGGGCTTGCCCACAATGGAAACCTTATTAATGCGGCAGAGCTTAGAGACGAGCTTTCCTACAATGGCGCCATTTTCCAGACAACTATTGACTCTGAGGTTATCGCCTATCATATTGCAAGGGAGCGAGTCAACAGTAAAACTGTGGAGGATGCTGTACTTAATGCCATGAGAAAGATTAAGGGAGCCTACTCGCTGATTGTTATGAGTCCGAGAAAGCTGATTGGAGCAAGGGATCCTTTTGGATTCAGACCTCTTTGCATAGGACGCAGGGACAATGAATACATACTTGCGTCTGAATCATGCGCACTGGATACCATAGGGGCGGAGTTTGTAAGAGATGTGGAGCCCGGAGAGATTGTTACGATTAGCCCTAATGGGATTGATTCGGATACTTCTTTATGTATTAGTAATGAAAAACAGGGAAGATGTATTTTTGAGTATATTTATTTTGCAAGGCCCGACAGCCATATTGACGGTGTTGGAGTATATAATTCAAGGATTATTGCCGGTAAATGTCTGGCTAAGGATTCGCCTGTTAAGGCGGATTTGGTGGTTGGCGTTCCTGAATCGGGAAATGCTGCGGCTTTAGGGTATTCTTTAGAATCGGGGATACCTTATGGTACTGCATTTGTAAAAAATACTTATGTTGGAAGGACATTTATAAGCCCGGGGCAGAAAAGCAGGGAGTCCGGAGTAAGTGTTAAGCTTAATGTTTTAAGGGATGCTGTGGAGGGCAAAAGGGTTATTATGATTGATGATTCCATTGTTCGGGGTACCACAAGCGACCGTATTGTGGGAATGCTGAAAGAGGCAGGAGCAAGCGAGGTTCATGTGCGCATCAGTTCTCCGCCATTTTTGCACCCCTGTTATTTTGGTACAGATGTGCCCAGTGAGGACCAGTTGATTGCACATAATCGTACTGTGGAGGAAATTACTAAACTTATTGGAGCTGATTCATTGGCGTATCTTAATATAGAACGCCTAAAGGAGTTAGCGCCGGGACTTGGATTCTGCAAAGGCTGCTTTACGGGGCAGTATCCTATGGAACCGCCAAAGACTGATATTCGCGGTGATTATGATAAGTAAATTAATGATAAGAATATGGAGGATATTATGAGTAATGATAAGTATGTAAGCCCGCTGTGTGAAAGATATGCAAGTAAGGAGATGCAGTATATATTTTCGCCTGATATGAAGTTTAAAACATGGAGAAAGCTTTGGATTGCACTGGCAGAGACAGAAAAGGAGCTTGGATTAAAGGATTCAGACGGTAATCCCAGAATTACGGATGAACAGATTGAGGAATTAAAGAAATACGCAGAGGACATTAATTATGAGGTGGCTAAGGAACGGGAGAAGAAGGTACGTCATGATGTTATGAGTCATGTGTATGCTTATGGGCAGCAGTGTCCTAAGGCGGCAGGTATTATACATCTTGGAGCTACCAGTTGTTATGTTGGAGATAATACAGATATTATAGTTATGACAGAGGCAATGAAGCTGGTACATATCAAGCTTTTAAATGTTATTGACAGGCTAAGTGATTTTGCAATGGAATACAGGGAGCTTCCTACTCTGGCGTTTACGCATTTTCAGCCTGCTCAGCCGACTACTGTAGGCAAGAGAGCTACATTGTGGATTCAGGAGCTTTTGATTGATTTAGCTGATTTGGAGTATATGATAGGACAGCAGAAGCTATTGGGTTCTAAGGGTACTACCGGTACTCAGGCAAGCTTTTTGGAGTTGTTTGGCGGGGACCATGAGACTGTAAGAAAGATTGATGGAAAGATTGCTGAGAAGATGGGCTTTAGCGAGTGTTATCCTGTATCGGGACAGACTTATTCCAGAAAGGTGGATACGCGCATTTTGAACGTGCTGAGCGGCATTGCCCAGAGCGCTCATAAGTTTTCAAATGATATAAGGCTTTTACAGCATTTGAAGGAGGTGGAGGAGCCTTTTGAGAAAAATCAGATTGGTTCTTCGGCTATGGCGTATAAAAGAAATCCAATGCGTAGTGAGAGGATTGCTTCTCTTGCCAATTATGTTATGGTGGATGCGCTCAATCCGGCAATTACTGCGGCGACTCAATGGTTTGAGCGCACGTTGGATGATTCCGCCAATAAAAGAATATCTATTCCGGAAGCATTTCTCGCAGTTGATGGAATCCTTGATTTATATTTGAATGTGGTAAGCGGTCTTGTGGTATACGATAAAGTTATTTACCAGAGATTTATGAAGGAGATTCCGTTTATGGCTACGGAGAATATTATGATGGATGCTGTGAAGGCTGGCGGCGACCGCCAACTGCTGCATGAGAAGATAAGACAGTATTCCATGGAGGCGGGAGCAGTGGTTAAACAGCAGGGCGGGGAAAATGATTTGGTTGACAGAATTGCTAATGATTCTGATTTTAATATGGATAAGGAACAGATTGAGGAGTTGCTTAAACCTATAAATTTTGTGGGGAGAGCGCCTGAGCAGACAAAGGAGTTTATTGACGAGGTAGTTAGGCCTATATTAGACCGTAATAAGGATGTGCTAGGCAGAAATGCGGAGATTAATGTTTAATGCTTAATGCATACGAAGTTTTGTCCATTATAAATATGGTTAAAAGTGGTATTTAGTAAAGTTCTCGTTGGGGCGGGGGCTTTACTTTTTTCTCACTTTTGGGTAATATAATTGGGTGCGTATGCTTGTTTTAGTTATACAATTATCATGTTAAGGAGAGTTGCTTATTATGAAAAGGAACGTGGCATTGATTTTAACAGTAGTGCTTGTATTTGTAAATAGTATGGGTATTACTGCAAATGCTTTAAATACAAAAAATTATAGCGCCGGATTAGGACAGCAGGATTTATCGGG
>CANQSN010000093.1 GCA_947626505.1 uncultured Lachnospiraceae bacterium | reverse complement strand
CAGAATGAAGAGTCTTGAAGCTAGAATGGATAAGCTTGAAGTCAGAATAGCAAATCTTGAAACTAGAGTAGATAGCCTTGAAGCTAGAATGGATAAGCTTGAAACCAGAATGTCAAGTCTTGAAACCAGAGTAACAAAGCTGGAAGTTGAGCTTGAGAACAACATAAATAGGCATATTCAGATTGTTGCTGAAAATCATGGAAACATAATTGATAAATTGAACGAGGCTATTCGTGCAGAGAATAGAAATCTGGAATATGAGATAAAAGTTGATGCTCTTATAAAGAGGATGGATAAACATGATAAAGAGATTGCTTATATTAAGAACCATATTGCATAACTATTATAAAGTTATATAGACCGCATGACTTCTTATTAAAGCAGAAAATTCGTTGTATATAATTACTAAATTTGCAATAATTTTACAAAAAAATGTTTTCTAAAAACAATTCTTTTGTAAAATAGTATTAGCGCAAGCCACTATTTTACGAAGGGATGATTTTTATGAAAAAGTACTTAAGAGTTTTTGAAACAGAACTAGAAGATAAAGAATTATCTTCCTCTACGGTCAACAATTACCTGCGCAGTGTGAATAGATTTATTGGCTGGCTTGGCAAAAGAGAAGTCAATAAAAAATTAGTGCAGGAGTACCGTCATACTTTAGAGCAGCAAGGTTATAAAGCGTCCACTATTAACCTCAACCTTATTGCAGTGAATAAGTTTCTGCATTTTTGTGGGAAAGAGGAGTGTACTGTTAAGGTTGAGCGTATAAGAAAACGCCAGAGCTTGAATTATGTTCTTGAAATGGAGGATTATCATAAGATGCTTGAATATGCAAAGGAATCTGGCAGAGACAAGTATTACATGATTATGAAGACATTAGCCAAGACAGGAATAAGAATTAGTGAGCTTAGGTTTATTACAGTGGAAACTCTTGATGAGGGAATAATTCAGGTACATAATAAAGGAAGATATAGGGAGATATACCTTCCGGATGGATTGATTAGGGAGCTATATCAGTATTGCAAAAAGTCAGGAATTAATAATGGAATTATATTTGTTGGCAGCAATAATACAGCTATCAGCAGAGGTGCAGTTTGGAAAATGTTTCAGTCAATGGCGGACATGGTTGGAGTTGATAAGCGTAAAGCACATCCACATGCATTCCGTCATTTTTTTTGCATTTCTTATATGAATCAATATGGAAATATTTTTGAACTGGCGGATATTCTTGGACATGCCAGTGTGGAAACAACAAGAATTTATTCCAAATCAACAGCAGACCAAAAACGTAAACGTCTGGATTCCCTGACAGATTGAGAAATGTTACATCTGGAATAGTTTTAAGCAAATACAAATTATCATTAGGTCTACGCAATACAATATTAAGAAGACCTTGTCAATACCAAATTAAATATTTTTTATTTAAAAAAGAGTTGTCTTTACTGCTTGCGCCAAAGACGCTCTTTTTTTGATGTAAATTCTTCTGTGATTTATATATCAGATGGGAGATGACTTCCGCCTATATAGGCGGTGAGTAACAATATCAGTGGTGGGATTTAATCCCCATCTGATATACGCCCAGCTATGGTGCGCTAAAGCTTCAGATAAGAAAGCGCCTGCTAAAGCAGACCTGAAGTTTGCGCCAAGACTCGCAAGCGAGTCTTGAATTGTATGCTCAATGAATCCCTGCCGATTGTGAAAAGTATGGTTCACACAATATTGTATTATGTAGTTGCAGCTAAAGCTGTAAATAAATAAAAGAAAGGAGGGACAAGTATGAGTGACTTAAATGCGTTGGTCGGAATTGACTTTTCGCTAATTGGAACAAAGCTCCATGCTGCTTACGAAAAGGATGCAAATGGTTATACCATTTTGCTGATTCCATCTGAGCAGAATGCGGATAACGGTGTATCGATTGGACAGTTGATTGATGACATCAAGGGACTGGTAAAAGGCATAAGCTCCAGAGAGCTTAGCGCTGAAGAACAGGCTGATATGGAAAAGGATATGCAAGATGGCATGGCTGGTTTAACTCCTGAGGGAGATAAAGGAAAAGACTTTGATTTAAACAAGCTTATTGTAAAGCTCAATATGGCTTATCTTTATATCCGTAAAACCAACAATGAGTCAGAATCCGTATTGGAATATGCATTCCAGCTTGAAGTAATTGCTAAGGACGTAATTCCGGAAGCAATTCGTTCATTGGTTACAGTGGACAATCTTTCAGTGTCAGTATGGAACACAAACAGAAAGAAAGTTCTTGACCGTATGTCGCTAGTTACTATCAATGAATATTTGGGAATTCCTGAAAAAACAGAGGCTTAACAAGTTTTAATTTAGACAAAAGGAGTAGAAAAAGCATGGTTAATAAAAAACTTTCTTGTAGCGTAACAATAGAAGGAGCTCTTTTTAACTGTCCGGCAAAACTGTCTGTTGGAAGTCAAAATGGCAGCGCTGTTTTTGGCGGTATTGTTGAATGGGGAGAAAAAAGTATATCTGATACGCTAGAGGTAATGGATAATAAATTGCCAAATGAAATAAAAGACCATGTGGACTCGCTACTTCCTGCATGTAAGCCGGGAAAGCTTTCAGTAGCGTATCAGAAGGATATGTTTGTGATTTTGGCAGAAGAATCAGGAGTGGATTTTAAACTTGTCCAAATATCAGGTGAGACAGCAGTGCTGTTTGTCTTTAATGTATATGAAGAAAAGCAGGGAGGCAATAAGTCTTCATTGATAAATGTGCTTAATAAGGCGGCGGATTTTTTTGGAATTAAAGAGTTTTTATTCTATGCACAGAGCGGCAATAGCTTTATGCTGCCAATATTAAGAACGGATAATAAGGCGTTTTCATCTGTTCCGGTTGCGATTAAGGAATGCAGTTTCCTAACCTATGCTCATATTGTAATGGATGGCGACAGTGTCTTTGAAAAGGGTGTTAGAACATTGTTTGGACTTAAAGAAACAGAGCTTTATTTAGGCGCTGGAAATGGAGCATTTACAACCATGATTACAATACCATCATTTGATACTGATTTTCTGAAAAGCAGAGATATGTATATGCTGATGGAGAGTGGCAATACACCGCGGTTTGTAATTAAAGGTTCTTTTATATTCAAGTTTTTAAAAGACATTACTTTTACGGTAGACTGTGGCGTCAGCGCAAATGCTTTTCGTATAGAGGCGTATACACAGGTAAAAAAACCGGTACCACTTTTTGGACCTTTTTCCATTGGTGATAGCTGCCTGATGATTGAGGCAGGAGCAGCTCTTTCCTTTGGTTTATATAGCTCGCTTTATATAAGGAAAATACAGCTTTTTGGAGCTGTTATTCTTAAGGCAAATGGGCCTTTAGTGGTGCCGGAACTATTGTCGGCAGCAGTAAGTGATTTATCTATTCCTATATTAGTTGATAATCTTTTAGGACAACATGTAGATGGAATTGAAGCATTAGATTTTATTAAAATACTTGGGCTGCCCTTTCAGAACATGCAGCCATTTTCAAAGGAGCAGGTAAAGAATAAAGATGTAAATGCCATTGTTAATAAATTTAATTCCCAGATAAAAAGCGATGCATTAAAGCTTGCTGCAGATTCAGTGCAGCTTACTTCATATGGCTCAGGCATGGATCTGGCAGATTTGAAAAGAATCAGGCATTACTATATTGATGAGAATGGGCAAATTAAGCTTAACGCGCAGTTTTATTATTCCACAGTAGATACAAGAATTGGCAATTATACAGTACAAAGAGGATTTTTTATCTGTGGTGTAATTGAAATTTTTAATAAGAGTTTTGAAGTATTGTTTTCATATAGGGAAAATGAAGGCGTTCTGGCATACGCTAAGATTCCGTCAATGGATTTAGGCTTTTTAAAAATTGGTCCTTCTAAATTTAATAATAAGCAAGAGGACAGTCTGCCTATTGCAAAGGATAGTGTACTGGCGCAGTTTTTAAATCCTGTCCAGCAGGGTGTGGTATTTTTCTTGTCAGCAGATAAAAAGGAGGTCTCCTTTTATTTTGATGGGAGTATAAATGTACTCTATCTGTTTCAGGCGGATGCCCGCATTATTTTTTGCAAAGGGCTTATATCTGTAGACCTTCGTGTAATTATGCTTTCCATTCTGCAGATCAGCCTGCATTTAAGTGTGAATTACAGTGATTTTTCATCTGCAAATTTTTCATTTGTTCTTATGATTGATACTGCCCCTTTAACAGAAAAATTAGTTGCAGTAACGAGGAAGATAGATGATGCTATTGGAAAGCTCAGGAATAAGATTAACAATGCTAAACGTGAGGTTGACAGGGCACAGGCGCATGTTAATGAGCTGTATGGACAGATTTCAAGCTTTGACAGAAAGATAGAAGACTGTAAGAATGCAATACGAAATGCTAAATGGTGGAAAAAGGCATTTGTGGCTATTGCTAAAGGTATTGAGATAGGCGCTTATGAGGTGGCAAAGGCCGGAATCTATGTTGCAATCGGAGTGGCGACAGCCGCGCTTAATGTAGCTAAGGGAGTGCTTTCGTTGACAGGAAAGATTGGTGAGAATGTACTAAATGCAGTAAATGCAGTAGTAAAGGGCGCAATGTCTGTATTTTATATTAATTATGTTCAGCTTGAAGCGTCAGCAAATTTGAATCAGCAGTATTTCCTTGCAAAAATGGAGTTTGTTGCGCTTGGTAAGAAATATAAGCTGGAGAAACAGATTGGTAAAAAAGCGCTTACAGATTCTCCGGAAAATGCATTGTCCGGAGCAATTAATGAGAAAATCGGACCGGATTTAGACCACATTGAGGACGGGGCGTTTAAAAGCAGTTGGAGAAAATACCGTCATGAGGAATACACTGTTGAGCAGCATTGCAAGCGCTTAGACAGTGCAAGGGAGAATTTGCAGTCCTCTATTTATTTAATGAAGTCCATGCAGAATACCTATATTAATGAGTTTAATATGCCAATGGAAGAATTTGATGAGATGAATGTGTCTCTTATAGATTCTCTTGGTTATGTAGAAAATGCATTGAATACCGGTATTAAGGCAGGAAATGTTGCAGAGCTTGGAAATGCCATGGGCGGATTAAAGAGAAGTGTGGCGTCGCAGGAAAGAAAAGGCGTATTTAGGGATGAGGAGCTTGTTAAGACAAAGAAGCTTATTGCTGATTATGATGAGGCGAGAATGTTTTATGATAAGGCGCTTGGTGGGCTTAAGGATGTAAAGAGCTATAAAAAAATGATGGAGGAGCATTGCGACGCAGTAAGGGATAAGACAGAACAAAATGGAAATAAAGTAGTTAACTATACGGATGGGGATATTGGCGCAGTACTTAGCAAAGTGGAGGAACAAATGTATGAAGCATTTCCTGTGGG
>CANQSN010000092.1 GCA_947626505.1 uncultured Lachnospiraceae bacterium | reverse complement strand
CTCTTTCTAATAATGCATCCTTAGCGCTGCGTATTACTTGATTTGTCTGTCGCCCTGCCTCATTATAGCATAAAATTGGATATTAAATATCAAAATTGGATAATTTATAAATATTAATATAAAACTTCAAGCTTCGCGATTAAAGTTTTGAAAGCGCGAAATTTAAGTAAAAAAGCAGTTATGATTTACATAACTGCCGTAAAATACAAACTAAAACTCCTTTAATAAATGAATATTATATGCATAGGAAATATTGCCAAATGCAGTTTTCAATGTCCTATAGAATATTCAATAGTACTTACGGCTTCCCCACAAATTACTGCGTTTCAAACTAACATATTCATCATAGGCGCGTTCTAAAATCTGCTTCTCATTGGCAAACCTAAGCAAATGGTATGCTTCATGGTACTTGTAAAAACCCGAATCTTCAAAATATTCTTCCTTTTGCGGTTTACTGTAATAACTGTCTCCCATCATAAGATACCAGTGCACATTCTTGTCCACGATATCTTCCTGAGTTCTAAAAGAATATTCGCTTTTCCCGATATATTTCATAATGGTAGCGTTGGCTCCTGTTTCCTCCTTAACCTCCCGCAGAGCAGTTTCCTTGTATTCTTCTCCATCTTCTACAGTTCCCTTAGGTAAAACCCAGCCTTCGTATTTATTCTTGTAATTCTTATACAAAAGTAAAATCTTTCCTCTGAATATTACCACACCACCACAGCTAGTTGCCTCAACCATTGCAAAACCCTCCTGTATCCTGTCCGTTAAGATTCCCTCATATTCAGGCTATAACGCACTATGAATACCTTGTATCTGCCGGACAAATAATTTGGTGCGACTCAATAATTAATATTATTATACATTAATTACAAAAAATATTCAACGCTAAGAGCTTAATATTCACAATTTAATTACTCAGTATCATTAAAGGAAAGGCAGTCATATGCTTACTTTATTATATAAGCTCAATCGTTTTTATTATAATAAGTTGTAAATACCTGCTTTGCAATCGGCACAGCAACGCCGCTTCCCGAAGCTCCATTTTCCACTAATACGCAAATAGCAATATCCGGTTTCTTCACATTAGAATACCCCACAAACCAAGCATGGGCATTTCCCTTTTCATCATGCTCGGCTGTCCCTGTTTTGCCTGCATAGGTATGCTTAAGGCCTGCAAGCGCAGAACCCGTTCCGCCTTCCACCACGCCAACAAGCATTTTCTCCAGAGTATTTGCCTCTTTTTCTGTCATAACCTCTTTATAGATGGTGGGAGTAAACTTTTTAACCATATTACCGTCATAGCTTTCCACATGGTCAAGCACATATGGCGACATCATAACGCCTCCATTTGCCACTGCAGATATAATCATGCAGTTAAGCAAAGGTGTAATCAGAGTTTTGCCCTGTCCAATAGCTGTCTGCGGCATCTCGCTCTTTTCCGACTTACCATCTAACATAAACCTGCTCTTACTGTATTCTAAATTAATCGGCAGCTCGCTGTTAAATAAAAGCTCCTTTGTAGTTTTCCTGAAAGAAGTAAAATTAAGTCCTGACGCCAGTGTTACAAATGCACAGTTGCATGACTTGGCCATCGCATCCTTAAGGTATAAATTACCATGAGCAGTGTTTCCCGCACATTTTATACTAACACTGTCTACAGTCGTAGTTCCGGTACAGGTATACTTAAAATTTTTCCATGCGGTTTCCTCCCTTATATATTCCAATGCAGTTACAATTTTAAATGTTGAGCCCGGAGGATACAACCCCTGAGTTGCCCGATTAAGCAATGAAGAATCCTCATCTCTATTCAGCTCATCCCAAATATCCGCTATCTGATTAGGATCATAATTAGGCTTGCTGACCATAGCAAGTATCTTCCCTGTATCCGGTTCCATTACTACCACAGCTCCGTTATACCCTCCCAGAGCATCATAAGCGCTTTTTTGCAAATCATAATCCAAAGTAGTATAAACTGTATCGCCGCGATTTTTCTCGTCCTTTAAATCCTTTATAACACGCTCGAAAATATTGGAATGAGTGTCATACATATAATAGTTTGCGCTTGCCTCTATTCCGCTTTTTCCGTAAATATCATATCCAACCACCTGAGAAAAAAGCCTGCCCTCGGGATAATTTCTCACATACTTGTCGCCGGACTTAATGCTCTTTGCCAGCACCCTGTCATCAGATGTTCTAATCTGTCCTTTAATAATCTTATCGCTAAACAAATTCTTTCTGGGATTGTATGCGCTTGTAACATCCTCCTTTGCCGGAAATGCCACATAATAACCAATATAACCAATCAGCGCAATAAAAAGAAATGCAAAAAAATACGCCACTACCAAAATCTGATGATTCAGCCTAAGCTTCTTAGACGGACTTGCAAGCCAGTTAAGAATAGTTAAAAAAATATTCTTTGATGATTTTGGCGGTTCAGGAATCAAAACCTGATTAAGCGTCCTCGGCCCTTTACCTGACTGATTCCCTCTCTCTTTTGACTCCTTCTTCATTTTGCACCACCTCCTTATCGCTTAATACAAACAACCCTTGCGTAATTCCAAATATCATTAAAACGCTTGCTACACTGCTGCGCCCGTAACTAACCAGCGGCAGCGTAACGCCTGTAAGCGGAATAAACTTAACCGCTCCGCCTACATTTAAAAACACCTGAAAAATAAAGCATACGCCAAATCCCAACGCAATAAGCTTAAACAAAGAATTGCCCGCTCTCATGGAACCGTCAAGAAATACAATAAAACAGCTTACAAATATCAGTAACAGACATAATACAAATATTGCTCCCATTTCCTCCGCCAAAGCCGAGAAAATAAAATCAGAGTACACCACAGGAATGGTATCCGGCGCTCCCTGTCCCAATCCCACTCCAAACCAGCTTCCGGTTCCAATGGCAAATAGCGACTGGCAAATCTGATATCCGCCACCGTCAATATTTGACCATGGGTCCTTCCATGCGCTTACCCTTGTCTGTACGTGGGAAAAATATTTAAATGCCGCCACTGCCGCTGTACTCCCTGCCAATGTTCCGGTAATAAAAAGACTTAGTCTTCCTGTAGCCACATATAACATTACAATGTACACTATAAAGAATATCAGCGCCGCACCCAAATCTGTCTCCGCCACAAGAATAAGAACATATAGCGCCGCCAACACAGTAGTTATAATCAAATCCTTAAGTTCCAATGAAGACGACAGCCTGCATGCCACAAAAAGTACAAACAATATCTTTGCAAATTCCGAAGGCTGTAAAGTAATTCCGCCAATTGAAATCCAGTTTGTCGCCCCATACTGGTTGACTCCCAAAAACGGAACTGCCACTGTAGCTAAAAGCAGAAAACCGCCAATTCCGTAAACCCATGTAAGCTTCTTCCATATCTTAAACACCTTCATCATAGCAGGAAACATCATTACAATTACAAAGCCCGCTACTACTGTGACAAACTGCTTATATGCATAATCCTCATATGAAAGACGGGTAAGCATAACAAGTCCGACTACCGCAAAAAACATAATATTGTTTGTTAAAAGCCTTGAAGCCTTTGGATAAAGCCTATGATAGAAAATCAGTACAAGTAATAAAAACAAAAGCTGCTCACCGTAAAATATTACCAGCTTTTTCTCTCCTGTTTGTAAGACTAAATTCAGGTTGCAAAAAAAATGAAAATATAAAAGCAGCCTTTCCTGACGGGCAAAAAGCCTTTTGCTTTTTCTTGGCGGCAATTCCCTTATCAACTGAAAGCAGGACAATGTATAAGCCGCCGCCAATACAATATTCAAATACGAAGTCAAAACTAATAATATATGCACCATCCTGATTTCACCTCCATTTACAAAATATTTCCCGCTATATACCCTATTCTATCCCCTTATAAAATCGGCCTGTATGTCCTTTTACTGATACTATATCCCTATTTCCCTCTATAAACTCCCCTGTTAAATTATTTATTATCTGCTCCATCTCATCTGCAGCCTCTGTCAAAAACGAAAGCCTTAGCACAGCGGGATTAAGCATCTGCACATCGCTTACATGCCCCGATAAAGAAAGCGGCTCCTTCTCCCACAAACAGGAGTAACAATATTCACAAATACTCGTAGATATCCATTCTGTCCCTACTCTGTCCGTCAAATACTCTGTGGAATGCCTTTTATCACATAAACCTAAAGTTTTCTTTACACACTGGACAGAACTCATCACATTCCGTCTTCCGTAAATAGGAACAATAAGCCCTTTATATTTTACCTGCAAAAGCTCATTTAAGGTAAGCTCAGACGGACAAACCATTCCGCCAAAGGTTAAATGCTCTGTCCTATTAAGCGCCTGCTGCCAAAATCTAAGCGCGCTGCTGTTATATGCATAAAGTGTGTTCTCCAATATGACCTCAACATTACCCTTCCCCTGTTTTATAAGCAGCTTTCCAACCAATTCATCTTTAGAAATAATATAGCTCAATGAATCTATTGTATACACTAAAATACCGTCTGCTCCTGATGCTATCTCCCTAAAATCCATATCTGACATCGAATTGCCTCTAAACATTATCGGCATAGATATAAGCCACTGTTTGCCGCCTCTGTCTATATTTTTACATTGTTTCCACAGCGTCATGTCCATCGCTATTCTGTCAATCTCCTTATGGGAAAGCGCTGTTAAAAGCTGCTCCTTTTTATGGACTTCCACTTCCAATATCGGTTTGTTTTTATATTTTAATAAGCCTATATTCTTAAAACCATCGTCAAATATTACCACAGGTCTTTTATCAGACGGGAGAAAACTCGCAGGCAAGTCTTTATTATACTCTCTATGATACAATTGAGCAAGCTTGTCCTTGTAAGCTGAAATAGCGCTGCGCCTAAGCTCTTTTATTGCTTTAACCGGCAGGAAACCATTTTCCCCCATGTCGCAGGAAAGCTCTGCCATGGCATAATTTGTGTCTCCCAATTGTCCCAGATTTTTCTTTAACTGTTCTTTAGTCACCGGCTGGGTTTTTGCTTCTAATACAACGTCGCCTGTCGCTAAAACTTCTACCCTGTTATATATATCAGATAATCTAAGACTTACCGGTTCTCCTGAAATGAAACGTACATTTCCTTTAAGTAAAACTTTATTATTTGCATTTAAGTCTTCCCAAAGTGAAGCAATAAGAGCGGGACTTTTCATTCGATAAATTTCTAATCCCTTTTTTAATCTGCTAATTCTGCTTGCATTTAACGTAACCCTTTTTCCCTTATCAATACCTCTTGGAACGGTAAGAACAATATCTTCATTTGGCGTTCTTAACTCCAATATATCCTGTGAAAATAATTCTTCTTTTGTTATAAATGAAATGGTACTCTTACCTATATCTTCAATCCTTCCAACATACACGCCATTATGGTTAGGTCTGTTAATCTCCATCATATCGGCTCCATTGTGCAT
>CANQSN010000091.1 GCA_947626505.1 uncultured Lachnospiraceae bacterium | reverse complement strand
TGGATAATCGTCAACACAGTCAAATTCAGTATCAAGGAACTTTACCGTAAGCTTGTCAGTCATAACGCCATTATAAATATTGCTGTCTCCGATGAAGTCGGCGACAAATACGTTGGAAGGCTCGTTATATATCTCCTCTGCGGTACCCGCCTGCTGAATCATGCCGCCTGCCATTACCACGATTTTATCGGACATTGAAATGGCCTCCTCTTGGTCATGGGTGACATAGATAAATGTTATTCCGAGCTTTTCATGCATGTCTTTCAGTTCAAGCTGCATTTCCTGACGCATCTTTAAATCCAGCGCGCCTAAGGGTTCGTCCAGAAGAAGAATCTCAGGTTCGTTTACAATGGCGCGGGCAATGGCAATTCTTTGCTGCTGTCCGCCGGAAAGGGTATTGATGGAACGTTTTTCCATGCCTTCCAAATCTACAATTTTAAGTACGCGTTTTACCTTGTCGTCTATTTCCTTTTTGCCAAGCTTCTTGAGCTTTAGTCCAAATGCAATATTATCACGTATATTAAGATGTGGAAAAAGCGCGTAGCTCTGAAATACAGTATTGACAGGCCTTTCGTTTGGCGGAAGAAGGCTTATATCCTTTCCGTGGAGAAGAATCTTGCCTTTTGTTGGCTTCTCAAAGCCGGCAATCATGCGCAAAGTGGTGGTTTTGCCGCAGCCGGAGGGCCCTAAGAGTGTTACAAATTCACCCTTTTTAATCTCAAGATTAAAGTCTTTTACAACGCTTCTGACACCGTCGTAGGATTTTTCGATATGCTGTAATTCAATTATGTTATTTTGCATTTTATGTATCCCCGTATGTAATATAGTAATGTTTTATTGAAGATTCGCTTCTGTTTTAGCAGACGTTTTCTTATACGAATCTTTAGCGTGTCTTAGTTAAATGATTGTATCAGGCGGGAGTTATCTCGCATTTGATATAATCGCTTTCAGTATAGCATACCATCTGTTGAATGGCAATGCGGTATAAAGCGGCGTATTAGATGTTGCTAAAAGCAGCGAATAAGGGTAAAATAAAAGCATTATAAATGGCAGGTGATAATGTGGAATTGCATGAGTTATTAAAAATGGTGCAGGATGGTTCGATGAGCGTAAAGGAAGCGGAGGGCTTAATAAAACGGGAGCCTTTTGAAGAACTGGGGTATGCAAAGCTAGACCACCATAGGAGGTGGCGGAGCGGCTTTCCTGAGGTGGTGTTTTGCAGCGGAAAAGCGGACGAGCATTTACTCTCAATTTTTAAGAGACTTTATCAGGCAGACGGTGAGGTGTTTGGCACCAGAGCTGTCAGAAAGCAGTATGAGCTGGTAAAGAAGGAGCTGCCTATGGCAGTTTATGATGATGTTTCGCGAATATTAAAGATTGAGAGAGAGGGAAAGGAATTAAAAGGTTTGATTGCAGTGTGCACAGCGGGTACTGCAGATATTCCTGTGGCGGAGGAGGCGGCGCAGACCGCGGAATATTTCGGAAGCAGGGTGGAGCGCATTTATGACGTGGGCGTTAGCGGACTGCACAGGCTGCTGGCAAAGGTGGATTTAATCCAGAAAGCAAACTGCGTAGTGGCTGTGGCCGGTATGGAGGGTGCGCTTGGCAGTGTAATTGCAGGAATTGTGGACAAGCCGGTTATTGCAGTACCTACCTCCGTAGGGTATGGCGCCAATATGGGCGGTATTTCTGCATTGCTGACTATGATTAATTCCTGTGCAAACGGAATCTCGGTTGTGAACATTGATAACGGTTATGGCGCGGGCTATATTGCTACGCAGATTAACAGGCTGGCGGGGGAAGATAATTGAGTGTGCGTTATATAAGAACTATTTACATTAAGGAAGGGCGGGTTGAAAATGAAACAGTCGCTATATTTGGAATGTTATTCAGGAATAAGCGGAGATATGACGGTGGCGGCGCTGCTGGATTTGGGTGCAGATGAGCAGGTTTTAAGGAAGGCGCTTGAAAGTCTGCCTTTAGAGGGATACAGTATTGAGATTAAGAGGGTGTCAAAGGCAGGGATTGACGCCTGTGATTTTAATGTGGTTTTAGAGGAGGGTTATGATAACCATGACCATGATATGGAATATCTGCATGGACATGACAGTGCTTGTGACGGGAACGCAGGGCATACGCATAGCCACAGTCATGTAGAGGAATTAGGGCATACGCATAGCCACAGTCATACAGAGGAGTCAGGACGCCATCATCACCACTTTCACAGGGGGCTGCCTGAGATAAAGCAAATTATTGAAGCCTCCGGCATGAACGAGCATTCAAAAGAATTGGCAAACTCTATTTTTAAGGTGCTTGCAGAGGCGGAGGCAGAGGCTCATGGAACGCCATTAGAGCAGGTGCATTTTCATGAAGTGGGAGCGGTGGATTCCATTGTGGATATATGTGCGGCAGCAGTATGTATTGATAATTTAGGAATAGAGAATATAATTGTGACGGGATTATATGAGGGAATTGGAACGGTGCGGTGCCAGCATGGGATTTTGCCTGTTCCGGTGCCGGCGGTGGCGGCTATTATTAGTAAATATAATATTCCAATGCATTTTACAAACGTAAGGGGAGAGTTTGTTACGCCTACCGGAGCAGCGATTGCGGCGGCTCTTGCCACAAGCTATGTTATGCCGGAAACATTTACCGTAAAAAAGCTTGGAGTAGGCGCGGGCAAACGAAATTATGAGATACCAAGCATGGTGCGCGCAATGGTGATTGAGGAGGCAAAGGAGACGGAATACATATATAAGCTTGAAAGTAATGTGGATGATTGTACCGGCGAGGCGTTAGGATTTTTGATGGACAAGCTTATGAGGGCGGGAGCCATGGATGTTCATTATACACCGGTTTTTATGAAGAAAAACCGCCCCGCTTACCAGTTAAATGTAATCTGCCTTGAAGCGGATATAAAAAAGCTTGAGGATATGATATTTACCGGAACTACTACAATTGGAATCCGCAGGCAGAAGATGGAGAGGTCTGTTTTGAACAGGAGATTAGATGTGCGTCAAACATCACTTGGAGAGGTGGCTGTTAAGGTTGTTCAGTTAAATGAGGGAATCCGCGTTTATCCGGAGTATGATAGTCTTGTGAAGATTTGTGAGGATAAAGGACTTTCTTATATGGAGGCATATCAGAAGGTAATAGAGGAAGTGTGATTTTTATGGAAGAACATTTGGCATGGCGGCAGTTTGATATACATAAAGAAAAATTGATTGGTATAATGGAAAAGCTTACTAAGGATAATGTTCTGGTGGCATTTTCCGGCGGAGTAGACAGCTCGCTGCTTTTAAGGCTGGCAGTGGAAAAGTCAGAAGCAAACGGGACAAAAGCGGTTGCTGTAATGGCGAATACAGCAATGCATCCTTATATAATAGAGCTTGACGAGCTGAAAGCCGCAGTGCAGTTATGAAAATGTATGTAGAGGGTAGTACGAATGAAACATAAAATTGATGTCAGCTCTCTTGTTAATAGGGAGCAGTTATCCGGCAGGGAACAGCTTACTGCAATTTGGTGGCTTAGTCTTCCTGCTATATTAGCACAAATGGTATCTATTGTTATGCAGTATATTGACGCTGCGATGGTTGGAAGCATGGGGGCAAATGCATCCGCCTCAATTGGTTTGGTTGCTTCAAGCTGTTGGCTTATGGGCGGACTTTGTTCGCGCATGGCTTCAGGCTTTTCAGTACAGGTGGCGCAGGCTGTAGGCGCAAACAATATGACAGAGGCAAGACAGCTTGTAAAGCAAGCTTTAACTGTGGCGGCGGCATTTTCATTGCTGCTCTCCTCCTTTGGAATAATTATAAGTCCGCTGTTGCCGGTGTGGCTTGGGGCGGGGGAGGCTATTCGTCAAAATGCCTCCGATTATTTTTTTATCAGCGCGGCGGCTATTCCTATTATTCAAATAAACAGATTGGGCAATTCCATATTGCAGTGCAGCGGAAATATTCGTGTTCCGAGTATTTTAAATGCCTCTATGTGTATTTTGGATATATTCTTTAATTTTTTGTTTATTTTTCCGACTAGAGAAGTTATGTTTGGAAATGCAGTAATTACTGTTCCAGGTTTAGGACTTGGCGTTGCCGGAGCTGCGCTTGGAACCGCTATGGCAGAGCTTACGATTGCGCTTATTTTAACCTATATTTTTCTGTTTTGGCATAGGGATTTAAAGCTTAGAAGAGGGGATAGATGGATTCCTACAAAGCGGCATTTGTCGCAGGCGTTTAAGATTTCTACGCCTATGGCAGTGGAGCATTTGGCGTTGTGCGGGGCTATGGTAGCCGGCACAAGGATTGTGTCTCCGCTAGGGGCGGTGGCGCTTTCGGCCAATTCTTTTGCTGTTACTGCTGAAAGCCTCTGTTATATGCCGGGGTACGGTATAGGTACAGCCGCAACTGCGCTGGTAGGGCAGAGTATAGGCGCGGGAAAATTAAAATTAGCAAGGCGTTTTTCGTGGATGACCGTATTCCTTGGAATGGGCATTATGGCGCTGTCAGGAGCGATTATGTATGTTATTGCTCCCTATGTATTTGCAATGCTTACGCCTGATAAGGCAATCAGAGAGCTTGGCACAAGGGTGCTTAGGATTGAGGTATTTGCAGAGCCATTATATGGTGCGTCAATTGTGGCGTCAGGCGCTCTTTGCGGAGCGGGGGATACGCTTGTTCCAAGTTTATTAAATCTAATCAGTATTTGGGGAGTAAGAATAACTTTGTCACTTTTGCTGGTGGGTCCTCTTGGCCTTGTGGGGGCGTGGATTGCAATGTGTATTGAGCTTTGTTTTAGGGGAAGCATACTGCTGATTCGCCTTAAGCGAGAGAGGTGGATGAAGGGTAAGCTTGAGACGGAGTAGTAAGAGTGGGAATGTGCGAATCCAGATAATTTTTGTTGGAAATATATTGTAGTAGAAAGAATTTGCACTTGTGGAAAAAATGACGGTATGGTAAAATAAGGTTGAGAATTCAAGAACTTATGGTGTACCACCCGACACTGTTGGAGCAGTGGCGGGCAAGGCATGGTATTACGAGTACCACACAATACAGATAAATCTGCGATACACACATAGTTATTATAATGGAATTGTTTTTGCTTTACAAGCTATATTCTTTATGTGTTAAGCGGATTTGATTTGTAACCTTATGATATATTTGATATAACGAGGTGTAGGTGTGGACGCATACTTACACCTCGTTCTTGATTTCTCACAATAATACTTCTTGCCATATGGAGAGCCGGAGACTTTGCGCTATTTCCATGCTTTTCTGCGGCAAGAAGTATAATGTGAGAAATCGGAGTGTTGGCTGCGGTTTTCTTAAAGTGACCGCAGTTTTTATTTTACTTTGATTGCTCTTAAATAATATTTTTTAGGAGGGATTGATATGAAGAAAACGAAGAACATGAAACGTATTTTAAGCGTTGTTTTGGCGTTTGCCTTAGTGATGGGAAGTTTTTGCCTGCCATCAGGGGTGGTAGTGGCAAATGCGAAGACAAGTGTTGATGGCGATTATGACTATAGCGTATTGGACGATGGAACAGTGGAAATCAAAGGCTATAATGGTACTGACACAGAGCTTGTTATTCCGAGTGAGATAGACGGTAAGCAGGTGACGAGCATAGGATGGCAAG
>CANQSN010000090.1 GCA_947626505.1 uncultured Lachnospiraceae bacterium | reverse complement strand
GAAGTAAATCGTACAAGCTCTGAGTCGGTATTTTATGGAGGAAAAGGAATAAATGTTTCCCTTGTGCTTAAAAATATTGGGGTGGACAGCGTAGCGTTAGGATTTGTTGCAGGATTTACCGGAACAGAGATTGAAAAAGGTGTTAAGAAACAGGGGGTGTCTACAGATTTTATTCATTTAAGGGAGGGTATGAGCCGCATAAATGTTAAGATTAAGGCTGAGAATGAGACGGAAATTAATTGTCAAGGCCCATGCATTAGTAGTGGAGATATTGATAAACTTTATGATAAGCTTAATAAGTTAAGCGCCGGAGACATGCTTGTGCTTGCTGGAGCAGTTCCAAAGACTTTGCCGGAAGACATTTATGAAAATATAATGAAGAAATTGCAGGGAAAAGGTATTGATATTGTGGTGGATGCTACAAGAGATTTATTGATGAACGTGCTTAAATATCAGCCATTTTTAATTAAGCCAAATAACCATGAGCTGGGGGAAATGTTTGGTGTGGTGTTAAAGACTGATAAAGAAATTATCTCATATGCAAAAAAATTGCAGGAAAAGGGAGCGAAAAATGTTTTGATTTCCATGGCCGGCGATGGAGCAATTCTTATCACAGAGAAGGGTACTGTCTATAAGATAGGAGTTCCTAAGGGAGAGGTAGTTAATTCTGTAGGCGCTGGAGATTCAATGGTGGCGGGATTTATAGCAAGCTATATTAGGGAACATGATTATGAAAAGGCGCTTAAGTTTAGTACCGCTACAGGAAGCGCTACAGCTTTTTCTGAAGGCTTGGCAGAGCTTGACAAGGTTAATGAGCTGTTAAAGATAATTCCGGATACAATGGGTGTATAATAATCTATGATTGTGGTTATAAAATAAATAAGGGGAGATTATGAGTATGAGGATTACAGAGCTATTGAAAAAAGAGGGAATTGCCTTGGGGGTGAAGGTAGATTCCAAGGAGGCTGCTATTGACTATTTGATTGATTTGCATGACAAGTCGGGTAATATAAGCAGCAAGGAGGAGTATAAGAAAGGTATTATTGCCAGAGAAGAAGAAGGCTCTACTGCGATAGGTGAGGGAATTGCAATTCCTCATTCTAAGAATGCAGCGGTAAAGCGTCCGGGACTGGCGGCAATGACAGTTCCTAACGGAGTGGATTATGAAGCGCTGGATGGAAAACCATCAAACCTGTTTTTTATGATTGCCGCGCCCGATGGCGGTGGAGATGTACATTTGGAGGTTTTGTCGAGATTAAGTATGCTGCTTATGGATGAAGCTTTTAGAAATAAACTGCTTAATGCAAAGGATAAGGATGCATTTCTTCAGGTAATTGATAATAGTGAGATGGAGAAGTTTGGCGATGAGATTAGAAGGGAAGATAATGCATTAAAGGAGAAACAGCCAAATGCCGATGAAAGAAAAGGCTATCGGGTACTGGCAGTTACAGCTTGCCCCACAGGAATTGCACATACTTATATGGCAGCCGAAGCGCTGGAAAAAGCCGGTGAGAGGATGGGGTATCCCTGTAAGGCGGAGACCAATGGCTCAGGAGGAGTTAAGAATGAATTGACAAAAGAAGATATTGAGGAGTGCGATGGGATTATTGTAGCGGCAGATAAGAATGTAGAGACTGCCAGATTTGATGGAAAGCCGGTGCTATTTACCAAGGTGGCGGATGGAATCCATAAGCCGGAGGAGTTGATTAAAAGAATTCAGAATCAGGAGGTTCCGGTGTATCACGAGCAGGGAGGAAGGAAGATGGCAGAAACCGGTTCCGATAGTGTGGGACATACTATTTATAAGCATTTGATGAATGGTGTTTCCCATATGCTTCCATTTGTTATTGGAGGCGGCATTATGATTGCGCTTGCTTTTCTTCTGGATGATTATTCCATTAATCCGGCTAATTTTGGTATGAATACTCCTGTGGCGGCATTTTTCAAAACTGTAGGCGGCGCCGCATTTAGTTATATGTTACCTATTTTGGCAGCATTTATCGCCATGTCTATAGCAGAGCGTCCGGGGCTTGCTGTTGGATTTGCAGGTGGTGTGCTGGCTATGAATGGAACAAATTTCAAGGATTTGTCAGAGGGGGTTGTCACTGGTGTCTCAGGCGGATTTTTAGCGGCGTTGTTCGCGGGTTTTGTAGCAGGATATATTGTAAAGGGGCTGCAAAAGCTTACTGAAAAGCTGCCCAAAAGTCTTGATGGAATCAGGCCTATGTTAATTTATCCTCTTTGCGGGGTACTGCTAATCGGGTTTATTATGTGTGCTGTTAATCCGGTTATGGGTTGGATTAACACCGGAATAATTAACTGGCTGGATAGTCTTGGAGGAACATCTAAAGTATTTCTAGGAATGATTGTGGCTGGAATGATGAGCGTTGATATGGGCGGCCCTGTGAATAAGGCGGCGTATGTGTTTGGAAATGCATCGCTGGCAGCGGATAATTTTGACGTGATGGCAGCAGTTATGGTTGGCGGTATGGTTCCGCCTATTGCCATTGCTTTATCCACCACATTTGCAAAGAATAAATGGTCTGCCGAGGATAGGAGAAATGGTGCGGTTAATTATATTATGGGGCTGTGTTTTATATCGGAGGGTGCAATTCCATATGCGGCTAAGGATCCTCTGCGTGTTATTCCGAGCTGTGTTATTGGTTCTGCTGTATCAGGAGCGCTGTCGATGGCATTTGGCTGTACCTTGAGGGCGCCTCATGGAGGGATATTTGTATTTCCTGTGGTAGGCCATGCATTGTTATATATTGCAGCCTTGGCTGTTGGAAGTATTGTTGGCGGAATTATTCTTTCCATGTTAAAGAAAAAAGTGACGGAAGAATAGGGAAAAGAGGTTATTGTGTAGGCAAAACACAGTGGACTTTTATGGTAGAAAATGGCATAATTAAAATATCAATTTGTGATACGAAAAATAACAATCAGGAGGGTAAATGTATGGTATCAACAACAGTTACAATTAAAAATGAACAGGGCTTGCACATGAGACCGGCTGGTATTTTTGCTAAGGAAATGGCAGCGTTTAACAGTGATATTAATATTGTGTTTAATGGCAAAAAGCTTAATGCAAAAAGTGTGATGAACATTATTGCGGGGTGCATTAAGTGCGGCTCAGAGATTACTTTAGAGTGCGAGGGCGACGACGAACAGGCAGCGCTTGATAAGGCATTGGAGTTGATTGAGTCTGGCTTTGGGGAGTGATTATATGGAATATAGGGGAATTGGCGGTTCAAGCGGATATGGTGTAGGTAAAGTAGTAATAATCAGCAATGAGATTCCAAAATATGAGAACAGATTGATATCGGATACGGAAGCAGAGGAGGAACGCTATAGTAAGGCGCTTGAAAAGTTTATAGATAATACTAAGGCTATGGCAGAGAATATGAAGAACTCTGTTGGGGAATATAATGCAGAGATTTTGGAAGGCCATATTATGATGCTTACTGATCCATTTATGCAGGATGAAATTAAGAATAAGATTGCATCCGGTGTGTGCGCAGAACAGGCGGTGAATGAGGTGTGCGAGATGTTCATCAATATGTTTACGCAGACCGGAGATGAGCTTACAATGCAGAGGGCAACTGATATTTTTGATATACGTATTCGCTTGACGAAGCTTTTAATGGGGATTCCTGATGTGAATATCAGCGACGTGGCTCCGGGAACTATACTGGCTGCAAAGGATTTGACGCCATCTATGACTGCGGGTATTGTAAAGGAGAATGTAGAGGGTATTCTGACGGAGGTGGGAGGAAAGACATCTCATTCTGCTATTTTGGCAAGGGCTTTGGAGATTCCGGCAGTTATAAGCGTTGATAATATTATGGCTTTAGTGAAGGATGGCATGGAGGCAGTTGTTGACGGAGTGGAGGGAGTTGTTGTTTTGAACCCTTCAGAAGAATTGAAGGCAGAATATCGTAAAAAGAGGGAAGATTATCTTAATGAGAAGGAAGCCTTAAAGATATATGTTGGCAAGGAAACCTTGACAAAGGACGGTAATAAGGTATGTCTTTACGGAAACATAGGCAATCCCGAGGAGGCTTTAAAGGTTGTAGAATGTGATGGAGAAGGTATTGGTTTATTCCGTACAGAGTTTTTATTTATGGGAAGCAACCATGTTCCCAGTGAAGATGAGCAGTTTGAAGCATATAAAAAGGCAGCTATTACTATGGGAGGAAAGGAAGTTATTATCCGTACTCTTGATGTGGGAGGCGATAAGGAGATTCCGTATTTGGGGATGGATAAGGAGGAGAATCCCTTTTTGGGATATAGGGCAGTCAGGTTCTGTATTGACAGAGAGGATATATACCGCCCGCAGCTAAGGGCATTGCTTCGTGCCAGTGCATTTGGTGATATTAAGATTATGGTACCGCTAGTAACATGTGTGGAGGAGATTCAAAGGGTAAAGTCTATTGTTAATGAGCTAATGAAAGAGCTTGATAGGGAAGGCATTTCCTATAATAAAGATATTCAGGTAGGTGTTATGATAGAAACTCCGGCTGCAAGTGAGATTGCTGATTTATTAGCTAGAGAAGCAGATTTTTTCAGTATTGGAACAAATGATTTAATCCAGTACACAATGGCGGTTGATAGGGGAAATGCCAAAGTTGAATACCTGTATTCTGCTTATCAGCCGGCAGTACTTCGTTCTATTAAACGTATTATTGCTGCTGCAAATGACGCCGGAATTATGGTTGGAATGTGCGGAGAGGCGGCGGCAGACACACTTTTAACGCCGCTTTTAATTTCCTTTGGATTAAAGGAATACAGTGTCAGTGCGGTTTCCATATTGGAAACAAGGGCTAATATTGCAAAGTGGTCTAAGGAAGAAGCAGATGAGGTTGCAGACAATGTGATGTCACTATCAACTAATGAAGAGGTTTATAATTATTTGAAGTCGGTATCCATGAGGTGACGGGATAATTAATAATGGGGTTTATATAATAAGTACCTGCTGTGAATAGGGCTTCACAATAGGTACTTTTTTTGATATTTAAAAATGTAAATGTTTTTAAAAATTTAAGTGGTCAGATTCTGCAAGCATTCAAAAGAACATTAGGAATATTTTTAATGATGTAGGTGAAGAAAAAATATATGCTGTTGCATTAGTTGACGGATAGCGATTGCGTTACATTATATATTGCGCTAAACACTTATGAATAAAAAAAGAGATGACATCTTTTGACATCATCTCGATTTTCATCGGCATATTAACTTTGTTATGTGCCTTTGGTAGCCTGATTGTGGCGTTGCTTACCTTTCTCCAAAAGAGAAAGAAAAAGCGAAAAAAATAAGCCTATCCTGTCTGCACTACAGGATAGGCGGTGTCCGTAAGGACATCTAACCTTCTTGGGAGCATCCACTTTGGAGTGGGTGCTTTCCTTTTCTGATAACACTATACCACACTTTCCACATACATTCAACAAAAATTTTTATGACAGGTCGAAAGGCAAGAAAGCAGGAAATCAAACGTTACTTATTATAAGCCGAGGGCAGACAGCAGAATAAAATGCAGAGCAGAGGGAAACTGTGGGAAGAAGAAATTTAATGTGAATTTTATTGTAAAGATAAGCGTTTTTTTGTATAATTGAAGTGTAACGGGAACAGGATATATCATATCTTGTATCACAAGTTTTTAGAAATCGAGGTGGTAAGGTGTCAGACGATACAAAGCAGGCACAGGAAGTTAAGGCAAAGCGTACC
>CANQSN010000089.1 GCA_947626505.1 uncultured Lachnospiraceae bacterium | reverse complement strand
GGTTTTTTGGGGATAAAAATGAAACTGTTAGCGATGGAATGAACACCTCTAGGCAATGGCAAGTTGAATAGTTAAACTATTCTCAATTACACTTAAAATCCATGGGTGCCACACAAACGATAAAATAATAATGGATACGAAAATTTAAAGAATTGACGACCGATTTTGCTAGAATTTCCGTTATTTTTGTCATTTGAATAATTTCACCTATTTAGTCTGTTATAATAAATTCGATTTAAGTACAATGTACTTGAATTAATGTTAGAGAATAATAGTGATTTACTAACAGCATATAATCATGTATAATATAAATAGAATTTGCTAAAATAATTTCTTTAAGGTAGGGTGATGGAACGTGAAAAAAGTAAAAACTTTAATCTCAATATTATTAGCAATTTGTCTATCTGTGGGATTATGTACAGGGTGTTCTAAGAAAAAGGATACAGCAGCGCAGGAGGACAATCTTGTAGAAACATTGATAAGCGTATTGCCGGATATGGCAAGCGTATATGCTTTAAACAACAATCAGAATCAGGAATATTTTGCGTTGGGAAACGAGGAGATAGGCTCAAAAAATCTGACGTTATATTCAAAGGAAAAGGATGCGGCTGACTGGAAACAGGAAACATTTAACCTGATGGATGATATAAATATTTCTGAGGGAGAGAATTTATGGATTACCGGCGGAGATGTTACAGAGGATGGTTCTGCCGCTGTTGCATATGAAGTACAGGACGCAGATTACAATGTGCAGGAAAGGCATATAAAATACATAGATTCCAATAATAAGACATCAGATTTTATTTTAAAAGGGGACTTGCCTGTTAGAAGCGTGCGCTGCGCTAAAAAAGGCGGCGTACTCTTAAATCGGGATAATTCGGTAGAATACTACGACAGTAAAGGAGTTTTGAAACAGTCATATAAGCGGAACAATATCGTGGATTTTATAGAGGAGCAAGAACAGATTATAATATTAGATACAACTCAGGTATCAGTTTATAACACTGAAACAGGCAAAAAAGAAAAGGACAGCCAGCCCTTCGGCAGTGAATATAAAAAAGAAATTGAAAGCGCACAGCAAAAAAGCATAAGTCTTGAAGACGTAGAGCTTCATTTTTTAAAAAATGGAACGGATGGTAACTGCTATCTTATGTTGGATTCCGGTATATATCAGTACAATATTGATAATAACGAATTCCAGTGTCTTGTAAAAGCATCAAAAAATAGTTTTACAAACAAATCGGTAACTATGACGGATTACCATGTAAATAGTGAAAATGAAATATGTGTATTAGGCGTATGTGAAGGAAAATACAATCTGTATATGTATACTGACAAAGATAATGCGCCACAGGCGGTTTCAACGGAAGCTGAGGCAGAAGATAAAGCAGAAACTGCTGATGGGGAGTCGTTATTTGCAAATTACAAGTCTTCATACAAAGAAGAGGTCAATCAGAAGATAAGCGGAAAAATTAAAGTGTATTCTCTTTATCCGGTGACATCCGTACAGGAAATGACGGATGTATATGAGAGAACGCATCCTAATGTTGAGGTAGAGCTTGTTATTGGAGTACCTGATGAAGGTAATGTTACAGTAAATGATGCAATCAGCAATTTAAATACGGAATTATTAGCCGGCGATGGGCCGGATATAATTATATTAGACAGCCTGAATGTAAACGAATATATCGACAAAGGGATTTTGATGGATTTATCAGATATATATGATAAAATGAATAAAAAATTTGAACTGATAGGTAATGTTACGGACTGTTACCAATCAGAGGATGGAATATATGCAATCCCATCTCGAATAGATCCCACGTTGATTATAGGCGACAAAGAAAAAACAGAAAGTATTGATAGCCTGGATGCGCTTTCTCAATATGTAAAAAATAACGATTCCCTTGTTGGCAACGCACTTAATATTTATTCATGGCGGCAGCTTTATAATGTTTTGTATCCTTGCTATTCCAATATGATACTGGATAAATCTAATTCATACAGCGAAGAACAAATGAAAAGCTTTATAGTGAACTTAAAGAGTATAATGGATACATTAAATTCTCAGGCTAAGAAACATAATTCTCTAACGCAATATGAAAAGGCTAAAAAATCCATAGTTGAAGAAGGTCTGAATCTGGATTATGTAGAAAGTTTTATGCCATTAAATATTAATAATCTAGCGATGCCCGAAGTGTCCGGACAACAGCTTGGAATCAGCAGAGTGTATCAGCAATCCAGTTTTATGGACATATTGGTAATTGCAAGACAGCAGGATAATTATACTTATAAACCTCTGTCTGTCGGCTCTGAAAATGTATTTGTCCCTCAGGCAATTGCTTCTGTTAATGTGCAAACCAAAAACGAAAAGTTAGCTAAAGATTTTGTTATGGAAATGTTTGCGCCAAACGAACAGGCAATTTCCGGTACGTTTGGGCAGGGTATACCTGTTAATTGGGAAGGTCTTAAGATTTTATTTCATGATAATACTGTACATTCAAAATATAAAATATTTGGATTGCCTGAAGGGGAACCCGACGTCTATTTTGATCAGGATGTATGTGTGAAGGACGAAGCCGAATATAACGATATTAAGAATTATCTGGAAGCTTTAAAGACTCCTGCCAATATGAATGAGGAGGTAAACCAGTTTATTATTGAAGATATGGATAATTATATTTCCGGCAATATGAGCGAGGATGAGTATCTTAATCAGTTGAAATCAAAAATTCAAGTATATATAAATGAATAATAAAAATTTGTTTAGTAAAGAGAGAGCAGAGCATGAAACATAAAAAGAAATCAGAAAGTCCTGAAGCTAACCGAATAACCGGTATTGTACAATGGGTAAAATCACAGGATATTTTTTTACTATTTGTCATACCTAGTCTGCTGGGAATGGTTGTTTTTTTGTTTGTCCCATTGATAGATGTATTTAGAAGATCTTTTTGTCAGGGTGTATCCAATCATTTTTGGGGACTAAAAAATTATGCTATTATTTTTCATAATAAATCGTTTATATTGGCTGTTGTCAATACCCTTAAGTTTGAAGTTATTTGTTTGCCATTACTATTGTTTGTTTCTTTGCTGGTAGCAGTAGGAGTGCATAATACGAAAAATAGTTTTGTCAAGTATGCGCTGCTTGTTCCAATGGCAATACCTGCCAATTCAGTAGCTGTTATTTGGAAAGTTTTATTTGAAAAGCATGGAATTATAAATGAGATATTAACCGATATTTTTCATATAAAAGCAATTAACTTTTTAGACAGTGAAAATGCATTTTTAATATTGGTGCTTACATATTTATGGAAAAATATAGGATACAGTATGCTGATTTGGATGGTTGGGTTGTCTGCTATTCCCAATAACATATATGAAGCGGCATCTATTGACGGAGCGGGAAGTTTCGTAAAATTTTTTAAAATTACCTTACCTAATTTAAAAGGCTCGTTATATGCATTATCAGTACTGTCCTTTGCAAGCTCGTTTCGGGTATTTCGAGAAGCGTATTTAATATCCGGCAATTACCCCAATGAAAGCATTTATTTGATGCAGCATTTGTTTAACAATTGGTTTCAGAAGCTGGATATTGGGAAATTAGCCGCAGCATCAAGCGTTATTGCTGTTTTCTTATTTGTAGTATTAGCCTGTTTAAAGAAACTGATATTCAGGGAACGAAATAGCGGTCGTTATAAAAAATCGAAAGGGGATGAGGAACTGTATGTGGAAAACAATAGGTAAGTTGCTGCTTTATGGAATTGCAATTCTTACATTACTCCCGCTTATATTAGTGGCTACAGGAAGCCTTATGGGAAGCGGAGAGCTAAAAAGCCTTATTTCTCCTGTTTTTGGCGAAGGGGACGGATATGCAAAATGGCATTTTATACCTTTGTATCCGACATTTAAAAATATAGTAGAATTAGTGTTGGATACACCGGAATATTATGTATTGTTTTGGAATTCCGTAAAAGTAGTAGTATGTATTTTAATAGGGCAGATTTTGTTTGCAGTCCCAGCTGCATGGGGATTTTCCCAAAGCAAGAACAAGTGGAGTAAATTTTTGTTTCCAATATATATTTTTTGTATGCTTCTTCCTTTTCAGGTAACTATGTTATCGCAATATCTGGTATTAAATTCGCTGAGTTTAATTAATACGCACCTGAGTTTAATTTTACCAATGGTATTTTCTACATTTCCTGTATTTATCATATACCAATCGTTTCGTCAAATTCCGGAATCGGTATTAGACGCTGCAAGAGTAGATGGCGCAGGGAATTTTCAGATATTTCGATATATAGGAATACCAATTGGATTGCAGGGAATTTTAGCTGCAATGGTTGTCGGCTTTTTGGAGTATTGGAACATGGTAGAGCAGCCTATTGTATTTATAAAAGAAAAAACAAAATGGTTATTATCTATATATTTACCCAATATAAACACAGATAATGCGGGAGTTGCATTTGCATATTCATTTTTTAGCATTCTTCCGGCATTATTGATATTTTGGTTCGGGCGTAAATTATTAGAACAGGGTGTTATGATGCAGGGTGAATTAGATAATGAAAAGTAGGGAGGGCTTATGAAATCCAAAATAAGAAAATGGAAACAATGGCGAAAACAAAATAGCGCAAAGGCAGTAAGGGCAATTGTTGGTTTCTTTGTAATTGCTTTAATATTTACTTACATTTCCCGTTTCGCTACAGCCGCTATTACACCTAAGGTAGTTTGCAGTATAGCGCAAAGCGGAACCGTTATGCATGAGAAAACAAGCGCAGATGGAACACAGGTTTTAGAGGAACAATCTCAGGTATATGATTATTGTCTTCCGTGGAGTGGAATACGCTCCGGCTCTGATGGAAGCAATTATGTATTAATAGTCGAAAAAAAAGAATCTATTCTTGGGGAAGTTTTATATGCAAAAAAAGCTGCAATAAAGATAAAAGATGGAGATAATGAAAACTGTGCGTTTGAAAGCAGCATTTTGTCAACGGATTCTCAGGTGATTATTGAATCCGATAAAAATATAGAGGCAGGTGATACTGTACGTTTAGCGGACGATTAACAAAGAAAATTATAATTATTTCAATATTTATTTTAATACTGATTATTTCAGAAGTTCTTTTTATGAAACTTTATATAAAAAATAAGCGATTAATAAGTGAACATGAACATTATCAGGTGGCGCAAGTGTCAGATAATATAACGTTTGAAGACTTAAAAACGAGCCAAAAGGTGCAAAGCGCAATTATTGGCGGTTACAGCCTTGAAGAAGATATATATATTGACGCTAAGAATGTGAAAAGGCAGACACAGTTAGATGTAGTAAGCTTAAGCTGTCCTTCAAATATTTTATTTTCATCAACAAAGAATATTAGTGAAAGCGATACTAAAAAATGCCTGCTTGATAAAGAATCTATGTATGAGTTATTTGGAACGGGAAAAGCCGCCGGACAAAAGCTTATATATAATGAAAAGGAATATGAGTTGGCAGGAATTATAACTTCAAGCGAACCGGCGCTTGTTGTTGAAAATGATGATAACGAACAATTAGTTACAAATATTATATTGGATTGCAGTGAAGAGTTATACAGGGATAAATATATTAGTCAGCTAAGTTATATGATGTCTTTTAAAAAGCAGTACTATGTAGGAGATTATGCAAGTATTGTTAATTGGCTGGAAACGCCCAATAAATGGTCGGATTTTTCTTTTTGGGAAAAATATAATAAAAAAATAAAACAGCGGGTTCGTTATATGTTATATGAAAATAAAGATGTGGTTGAGGTTACATATTATGAAAATATTCTTGAACGCTTTGGCAGCATAGCTGCCATGACAGTGATTTTACTCATGATTTTGATTTGTACAGTCAAATTTTTAAAAATTTTTAAAGGAAAGGCGTAAATCGATACGGAGAAATAGTATAGTTGATATGCTTATGTTTGAATGCTATAATGTTATTGTAAAAAAATGTCATTAAGTATTAATTGCATTACTTTTGAAAAGAGGGGAATTTACATGAACTGGAGTCTGTTTTGGACGTCGAAAAAAATTAGAAA
>CANQSN010000088.1 GCA_947626505.1 uncultured Lachnospiraceae bacterium | reverse complement strand
AGGAGTAACACCATTTGTCTTATCAGCAGTTACATTCTTTTTATCAACCGGAACAGCAGGCGCTTCAGTAGTAGCTACTGCCTCTGTTGTCGGTACAGCCTGTGTTGTCGGTACAGCCTGTGTAGCTGCTGCAGGATCTACAACTGTAACAGTAACATTCTTTGTTATTTCCGGAACAGCCTTAGAAGCTACAGTAATTGTACAGGTACCTGCCTTTATTCCCTTTACAACTCCATCAGGTGTAACAGTTGCAACACTGGTGTCAGAACTTACGTATGTTAATGTCTTATCTACTGCCTCAGCAGGAGTTGCAACAGCTCCAATACTTACTTCCTTACCAATATCTACGCTCAAAGAAGAATTACATGTAATTCCGGTTACAACGATTGGCGTTCCTTCAACGTTAAGCGTATATTCAACTGATGATGTTTTACCTCCGCTTGTATAAGACGCTGTGATTTTAGCAGTACCCGGACTTAACGCCTTTACTACACCGTTACTATCTATAGCTGCAATATCAGGTTTATCGACAGTCCATGTAGTTTTACCGTCAAGGTCTGTAGCATTTGCAGGAATAAACTTTGAAGGATACAGGGTAAATGTGTCTCCCGCTTTACATGTTCCTCCCTTGTTATCGCTTGCCTGAGTAACTTTAGCCTTGCCGCCTTCCGGAACAAGCTCTGAAATAACAGCTATTCCTGTTCCCTTTACTTCTTTAATAGTAAACTCTGCTGTATCTTCTTTTGATTTGCTTTTAGCTGTTACTTTTATAATGTCTGTACCGCTGGACTTCTTGGTTGTCAATACGCCTGTGTCTTTGTCAATAGTAGCAATATCTTCCGCACAATCAAGACTCCATGTAACTTTAGGAATACCCGAATTAGATCCTAGTGGTGAAACCTTTAATTGAATAGAATCATATCTTCCCTGAACTACATTATCAGTATCCATCATCTTGCTATTCTGCGCTTCAGTAAAGTCAATCTGGAAATCAACATCCTTTTCATCTTTATTGACATACACATAGAAAGATGTCTCATTTTCTTTATTAACAACGCCTCTTGCAGTAACCTTTACTTTACCCTCCGACATACCGCTTATCATTGTTGTACCGTCGTTTGTAAAAATTTCTGCGCTTTTTTCATTAATAACATCTTTAGTTTCATACTCCATAAAAGGATTAAACTGTGTAACCGCCTTGTCGCCTAATTGAGGAGTTACAGCCTCCCCCTGACGGATATGTACAGTTTCTTTATCCAAATCATAGTCAGCGTCAGTAGTTTTAGCAATTGCTAATGAATCTATATTATTAGATGGCGTAACAAAACGAACAATGTATTCTCTTGTCTTAAGAGGTTTTGCATTAAGAGTAGAGGTTAATGTAATCTTTTTATAGCCTATACCTTGCTTAGTAAACACAGTATTATCCTCTAAAGTCTTATCCTCACGCAACTCATCTTTATTTATCTCGTTATTGCAATATTTAGTTGTGGTTTCAGCAGAACCAAATGTTTCATCATCTAAATTATCTATTTGGTAAGTAATTGCACAACTCTTTCCCGAAACAAATTGATTATTTTTAGACTCTACAAAGGAACGGACGCCATTCTTATCAGCAAATGTACAGTCAGCTAAATTAAGATTTTCTTCATCTGACTCAAAATAATATACATCTCCAAGCTTATCATCCTTTACAACCGAGTAATCCTTATCAGGCACCAGCCCCCCTGCTTCAAAATCAAGGTAAGTGTCAGTAAAAGATGCCTCAGACTCAGGACTCATACGCATAGTAAACGTTTTTAATGAAGTTTCTGATGGCGTAACTTCGCCTCCACTGGTAGTATTTTTAGTTAAGCTAACATCAACTTTAACCGCTTCGCCTTTACAATTAGCTAATTCATCGCTGTTCTCTGTAATAATTGTGAAAAACTTCTTGCTCTTATCAAGTTTAATGGTTGCAAATTTAACAGACTTTGTTCCTGAATATGCATATACAGTATATGTACCATCCTCATCTGCAGTAAGCTCGGTATCAGTTCCCTGAGTAAACTTCCATTTAATGTCATATACATCAGAGTCCTTTTTGATATTGCTTACAGGTAAGGTTATATCATCATTACTTACCACACTGAAATCAGCATACATATTTCTTGATATATTATATGTATTAGAAGAAACCGTTTCTAAATCGCTTTCTATTGAAGCTTCAAAATCCTGCTTTTTGATAGAAGCTGTAAATTCTTCTGTTACCGTACTATCTACAGTTCCTTTTTTTGAACCTACTGAACACGATAATGTAGCAGGATTACTGTCTGTAGTAGTACCCTTAGTTGTAATCTTATTGCCAGCAATCGTAGCAACAGCCTCGTTTTTACTTTCAATTACAGTTGTCGTATCACACAAATAAGACGGTTCAATAATAACATCCAATGGTACGTCTTTAACACGTCCGGTTACAGTCATACTTAATCCATCATCAGAAACCTGAATCTGGTCGCTATTTGCTTCGATAGCTTCTTTATCAAGAATAACTGTCTTTGCTCTTGCACATGTACCATTGCCATCAACTGTAATCTTATAGCTTACAGTGTCTTTTGTTGTAACATTCTCAGAGCTTGCAGTAACTGTATAATTGCCATCCGGAGTATTAGCCGGAATTGTAACCATACCATTATCGCTAACAGCAATAGTAGCGGGAGTAACGCCATCTGCATCCTTGATAGTCCATGTGGAATCAAGATTACAATTAAGCTGAAATTGTACATTAGGTAACGTTGTAATTGTTTTATTTACTTCATCAATCGTAATCTCGCCGTTTGCTTCTTTAACAGGGACCTCTGAAACATCAATATATGTTCCATGATACCCCCCCTCACTGGGATCGTAGATTTCATGGGCGTTTGCCGGTAACACAGGCAAACTTGTGACTGCCAATGCCGCTGCCAAAAAAGCAGCCGCAGCTTTTTTTGCTAATTTCATTACAAAATCCTCCTTAAAATAATAACTAATTTTATTTACTTGATTTAAAAGCTACCCTCCCTCCTTTAATATTAATCGCCCAAACTTTAAATATAAAGTCCTATACTTAAAGTATGAGTTTAGTTAAATTAACATAATATAATGTAATTATGCAAATAAATTATACAATACATGTCGAATAATGTAAATTATTATTGGCATATTTAACCATTTTTAACAAGTCTATTTGTCAAAAATAGATAAACCCTATTTTCATACTATAAACATTACTTTATAGCATGAAAATAGGGTTTGCGCATTAATAAATCATATGCCTTTTAGTTCATAACTGCTGCAGGTATTGCAGCAGGTTTGTGCGTTTAGTAAGCCGCATACCTTTTAGCCGCTTATTAGCCATTCAAATACGGTTTTGGTTTTTAGCAACCCAAATACAGTTCCTAAGAAGCCCTAAAAACAAAAATACCATAGGAGCAGACAGCGAATACGGATTACCTACTGCAGATTGTCCAAGATATGCAATTAACGACAATGTATATGCCATTCTCTCTGCGCTCCACTCTATCCTAGATTTTTTAAAAAATGGTAAAATCACGCATACCCATACAGCAATATACGCAATAAATCCAATAATACCTAAACACAGGATACATTCCAAAATATTATTATGGCAGTTGGCGTAATTTAAATTATTATTGCCGGATAACTGCGCCACTATTGGAGTCAATCTGTGCTTTATCATTTCCGTTCCAAGACCTATTAACTTCTCCTTTACAGAATACCCCTTAAACATATCTATGCTTCCCGCCCATATTGCGCCGCGTCCGCTTCCGTATTCGTATGAAAAATTATTTGCCACATATACAATGTATACTATAATACCCGCGACAATACCGCCGCTCATAATATAAGAAATAATATTAAGAACTTTATCCTGTACATTTTTTCTCCATTTGCTGTACAGAAACAATAAAAGAAGACAGATAAGCAGCAGCGCCGCGCCTATCCATTTTTTAATAATAAACGACGCAATGCTTCCGCTAAAATGCATTCTTTCGGAAAAAAACACCGACAAAACAGAGGTAAACAGCATGGCTCCTCCCGCCAGCGCGCCGACCTCCATAAACTTAATGAACCTTTCTCCTGAGCTAAAACCATATATAATCATAAAAATCATGCAGACTGCAATTCCAATCATAACGCCTTCAGTATGAATAGCCAGAATCGCAAGCACGCACAAAAATACATATACGCCATAAAAAAGCTTATTATTTTTATGCTTTTCATTCATAAAAAAAACAACTCCCACAGGCAGCAGCAGACAGAGATATGCAGAAATACTGTTTGAATTACCCAAGGGACCATAATAACTAAAATACTGATATTCTGCAATCATAGCGTGCATATTTAAAATATCAAATGATATTGAATTGCAGAAAACCCATGCGAAAATAATATCTGATACAATAAATACCATATCCCACATAGAACGTTCAGGAATCATATTTCTTGACAAAAAGAAATAAAACGCTATTCCCGATAAACACATAAACGTACCGCAATGAAAGCCCTGACTTCCCGTAAGACACGCCGCCTTATCTGACGAGCCTAAAAAAGATAAAAAAATGGAAATGCCAAACGCCAATACAGCATAATCCATAGGCTCCCAATTCTTTACGCTAAACTTAATATGGCGTTCTCTTACTGCAAAACCGTAAATATAGCATACTGCGATTCCGAGCAACATCAATGCGAAGCAAAAAATTACGCACTTCCCCTTTGCGCCAATCATAGCAGTATACATATCTTTGTTCATCCAAAGCGGAACCAGAATCAACAGAAGATACATGCCCATCCTTGACACAAAATTACACATTTTCTGATTACTTGTAAAAACAACCTTGTTTTTCTTATTATTAACCGACATAACAAAATCCTCATGCTGTGAACTGCCCATTGTCTAAAATCAATGGGCTTCCTGCTTCTGCCTTGCAAGTCTTGGCGCAAACTCGCTTATTCCTTCTTAGGCTTATATGTGGGAACAATCCTCTGCACTGCATCCCGTATATCTTTAGTCTCGTCATAGGCGGCTTCCTTAAGCAGCTTAAGATCGTCATTAAATTTATCCTCATCAAACATCAATGGTTTCCCAATATGAATCAAATGGTTATCCGTAGTTTGCAGACCTTCCTCATCCATCAGCATTTCTTCAAAAAGCTTCTCGCCCGGACGCAAACCGGTAAATACAATATCTATATCTCTCCCAACCTTGTATCCTGACAACTGGATAAGATTCTTAGCCAAATCTACAATCTTAACCGGATCTCCCATATCTAATACAAAGATTTCTCCGCCCTTTGCATAAGCTCCAGCCTGTAACACTAAAGACACAGCCTCTGGAATAGTCATAAAATACCTTATAATGTCAGGATGAGTTACCGTAACCGGCCCTCCCTCGGCAATCTGCTTCTTAAACAAAGGAATAACGCTTCCATTACTTCCCAAAACATTACCGAACCTGACTGCCACAAACAATGTCTTACTCCTTCTGGAAAACATTTGCACAATCATCTCGCACATTCTCTTAGAAGCGCCCATAATATTTGTAGGATTTACCGCTTTATCCGTAGAAATCAAAACAAAACGTTCCACATTATACTCATCAGCAGCCTTAGCGCAGTTATAGGTTCCAAAAACATTATTCTTTATCGCCTCGTTAGGACTGACCTCCATCAGGGGCACATGCTTATGCGCCGCTGCATGAAATACAATCTGCGGTCTGTATTGCTCAAAAATACTGTTCATGCGCACTGTATTGCGCACTGAAGCAATAAGGACAACAAGATTCATATCTGGATACTTGCGAAGCAGCTCCTGCTGAATATCATAAGCATTATTTTCATAGATATCAACAACCACAAGCTGCTTTGGATTATGACTGGCAATCTGTCTGCACAGCTCGCTTCCTATTGAACCTCCGCCGCCTGTTACAAGCACAATCTTATCCGTAACATATCGGGCAATTGTATCCACGTCAACCTTAACAGCTTCGCGCCCCAATAAATCCTCAATCTCAACCTCTCTAAGCTTTGATATGCTGACCTCGTCATTTACCATCTGGTAAATTCCCGGAAGAATCTGAACATGGCACTCTGTTTCCTTACAAATATCTGTAATCTCTTTTATTGCCTTGTGGCTTGCCGATGGCATTGCAATTATAATATCTGTAATCTCAAGCTTTGCCACCATAGCGGGAATACGGTTCCTGCCTCCTACAATCGGAACTCCTCGTAAAGACTTACCCCTTAACGCAGAGTTGTCGTCAATGACGCACATAACTTTTTTATGCAAATGCTCGCTATGCTGCAATTCCTGCAAAATCAAAGCTCCGGCGTCGCCGGCGCCGA
>CANQSN010000087.1 GCA_947626505.1 uncultured Lachnospiraceae bacterium | reverse complement strand
AAGAAGCTTTCGGCAGATGAAGTAAATAAGATATATGCTGCTATTCTTGAAAAGGAAAGTGAAAAGGCGCTGGTTCATAAAAAGAATGTTTACATTTACCAATATGATAATGACAACAAAGTTATTAAGACTAATCTTGGTGAATACAGTACAGTGGGATATGATATGTCAAAGTGGGAACAACAATGCGCCACAATATATACACAGTCTTCTATTTGTACATTGCCTGCCAATTTATTTGATGGCGAGCTGGTACTTAAAAATATCTGGTGTATAGGTTATGAAGATGGCGGTTTGAACATATGCGACAAGGGGTTAATGGCGAGTTTGAAGTCAGATTTAACTTCCGGTAAAGAATATGAGAATCAGTTGGTTGATATTGTTTTAGATAAAGGAAATATTGCTGTTGTACATAAAAAAACAGATTTGATTTCAGGGAAGGTGTTATCAATTGATTCGTCTCATGTGGAGCTTTCAGGGCAGCAGGTATATGAGATGGAGAAGGGAGCGCCCGTATACAGATTGTATGGCGAGGTGGGGGCTTCAGATATTTCACACGTAATGGTTGGGTATGATGGCGCTTCATTTGCGATAGAACAAGGAAGGGTTACAGCCATTTTACTAAATGAAAGAGTGATGGCAAAGCATATAAGGGTACTGATTAATACAACAGGATATGAAGCTAAGTTTCATCAGTCTGTTGAGGTTACAAGTACAAAGGATTATAAGGTGACAATTGGGGATAATGAGACAGTGTATCCGGCAGGTCAAAGCTATAAGGTTAATAAAGATGATGTGTTGTCGGGAAGGATAACGATTGAGCCATCTGTCGGCGGATTATTAGAGCTTAAGTCGGTTGAGAGAGCTTATGGCAATCCAAGTTATCATGGAACATTGGAAATCAACTCTTTACCCGAAGGGTTGGTAGTGGTTAATGAATTGGATGTAGAAGAGTATTTATATTCTGTTATTCCAAGTGAAATGCCTATAGCCTATGGTTTGGAGGCATTAAAGGTGCAAGCGGTATGCGCCAGAAGCTATGCTTATTCACAGATGTTAAATGCTTCATTTGCGCAGTATGGCGCTCATTTGGACGACAGTGTAAGCAGTCAGGTTTATAATAATTCAAAAGAGTGCACAGAAAGTATAAAGGCAGTTGAAGCTACTGCAGGGAAAGTATTATATTCAGGGGATAAAGTAGCAAATGCATACTTTTTTTCTACATCCTGCGGGCATACAGGCGATTCAGGTGATGTATGGATTGGCGGAGGAAGTAACAAAACGCTTAAATATTTAACGGGCCGGCTTCAGACAGCGGAGCCAAAGCAGCTCAGGCTTGATGACGAAGCGGCTTTTCAGCAGTTTATTGATGATGTAGATGCATATGATTTTTTTGAAAAGGATGTAAATTGGTTTCGGTGGACTGTAACAATGACTAAGAAACAGTTAGAGAATAGCATAAATGCTAATCTTTCATCAGTGGGCTCATTAGTAACCATGCAAAACAAAGATGGGGATTTTGTAAAAGCAGATGTAAAAACTATCGGTAAATTAAAGGATATATCCATAAAAAACAGGGGAAGCTCAGGAGTTGCAAAGAGTCTTTTGGTTACGGGAAGCAAGGCGGTAATACAGGTTTCTTCTGAATACGCAATTCGTAAACTTTTAGGAAACATTGATGTTGCAATTACATTAAAGGACGGAAGCAGAACAAATCAGGCAATTCTGCCCAGCGGGTATTTTTACATTAGTAAGTCAGTCAACGAAAAGGGCAAAAATTCCCAGTATTCGTTTAACGGAGGAGGTTATGGACATGGAGTGGGAATGAGCCAGAATGGAGTAAAGGCCATGTGTGAAAGGGGATATTCTTTTAAAAAGATTTTAAAGCATTACTATCCAAAAACAGAATTAAAGGATATGTACTAGTGTATTGTATCACTCACATTTCGCTAAATGGCGCATTACGCTAGAGAGGAAGATAATTAATGGTTTCATCTTTTTTTCCAAAAATGTAGTTGTTTAATTCACTTCCTATAAACATAATATACATGCAAAAATATAACCAAAGCAGGGTAATGATAATTCCCGTAAGGGAACCGTACATTAAGCTGAAATTATTGAAATTGTCAATATAAATAGAAAATGCAAGGGAAATAGCCATCCATCCAAATGTAGAGAGGATGGCTCCCGGCATACAGTGCAGCAGTCTGGGTTTTAGGTCCGGAAGCGAACGGTAAAATATCATAAAAAACAGCATTAATACACAGATTACAATAACTGCCCTGAATGTTCCAAAGTAAATGGCTATTTCTGCAAAAAGGTCGCTGGTATTTAAGAGACTTAAAATAATGCGGTTTCCAAATACCATTACCACCACAAGAAATATTAAGGCAAACGCCATAGCCAGCGTATAAAAAGAGCATATAATACGTACTACAAGATAATTATTGCTTTTTCTGTAATCGGTGATTGTATTAAACCCGTTTTTCACAGACATAACGCCCTTTGAGGCAGTCCATATGGTAACTATTACTGATATAGACAGTGCGGCTTTACTGCTGTTTTTGAGCGTTTCAGCAATAAGCGGCTGAACATATGGATAAAATACTTCCGGAATACCTGTAAGTAAAGTATTGGTTATGTCATATTCAGTAATTGGGAAAAACTGAACAAGGTTTAAAATGGCCATTATAAAAGGGAAAAATGAAAGAACAGTAAAAAAGGCCGCCTGTGCAGCATAGGCAGATAAATGGTGGTTTGTGATTCTGTTCATCATTTCAAGTACAAAAGAAATAAATCTTAACATCATATCATCCTCATAATATTATTTACTTAAATCCTGCATTTGCTTTATGTCCGGAATGTGCGAAGTTTTAGTCTATTATATATCCAAATAAATATGATTTACAATATTATATACAATGTAACGTATTATACACATAATTTATAGAAAAGAAAAGTATTTTATGCTAAGATTCGGATAGGAAGGTGTCTGCTAAAGCAGAAATGAAGCCCTAATCCAAGACTCGCAAGCGGATTTTGAAAATAGCGGGATTAGTTGACATATTTTTATTTTGTGGTAGAATAGTCGGTAAATTGAAGTTAGAATAAAGGCAATGAAGGCGTACAGTAGCAGGGCATCTTCTTTATAGAGAGTCTTAGTCATGGGCTGAAAGCTAAGATAAGTTCAGAAGCCATTTGTGAATTTCCCGCCGGAGCTGCAGCTTTGAAATCATAGTAGGAGCTGACGTGAACGCCCGTTAAGCGTATAGAGGTGTCCGGTCTATATAAGCCGGAAACTAGGGTGGTACCGCGATTATTCGTCCCTATATGCTTAATGCATATAGGGCTTTTATTTTTATTAAGAAAAGGAGTAGTAAACATGAAAGAAAAGTTGAGCGCTATGAGACAGGCAGCATTTGAACGGATTGAACAAGCGAAGAGTCTGGAAGCTTTAAATGATATTAAAGTTTCGCTGCTTGGGAAAAAGGGAGAGCTGACCAGTGTGTTAAAGGGAATGAAGGATGTGGCTCCGGAGGAGCGTCCCGCAGTAGGACAGATGGTAAATGAAACCAGAGCGGCTATTGAAGAGCTGTTAGAAAAGGAACGCAAGGTTATTGCACGCAGGATTCGTGAGGAGAAAATGAAAAACGAAGTTATAGATGTAACTTTGCCGGGCAAGAAGAAAATGACAGGACACCGCCATCCAAACCAAATTGCATTGGATGATTTGGAGAGGGTATTTATTGGCATGGGATATGAGGTGGTGGAAGGACCTGAGGTTGAATATGATAAGTATAACTTTGAGCTTCTTAATATTCCTGAAAATCATCCCGCAAAAGATGAGCAGGATACATTTTATATAACAAAGGATATTCTGCTTCGTACCCAGACTTCACCTGTTCAGGCGCGTATTATGGAGACAGGAAGAATGCCTATTAGAATTTTGTCACCGGGAAGGGTATTTCGTTCTGACGAGGTAGACGCCACTCATTCACCATCTTTCCATCAGGTTGAAGGATTGGTTGTAGATAAGGGAATTACATTAGCAGATTTAAAGGGAACCATTGACCAGTGGGCAAAGGAATTCTTTGGTCCTGATACTAAGACAAAGTTCAGGCCGCATCATTTTCCATTCACTGAGCCCAGCGCCGAGGTGGATGTAACCTGCTTTAAGTGTGGCGGTAAGGGCTGCCGCATGTGTAAGGGAAGCGGATGGATTGAGATTTTAGGCTGCGGTATGGTTCATCCCAAGGTGCTTAAGGATTGTGGAATTGATCCGGAAGTGTACAGCGGCTTTGCATTTGGTATAGGTTTAGAGCGTATTACGCTGCTTAAGTACGAGATTGATGATATGCGTTTGTTATATGAAAATGACAAGCGTTTCTTAGACCAGTTTTAATGGCAGATTAATAATGTAAAATATATATGCGCCTGCAATAAATTAGAGGCGTGATATGAGAGATAGAATTGGAGGTATAAGCATGAAAACACCGTTGTCTTGGATAAAGGCATATGTTCCGGAACTTGAAGTAACTACAAAGGAGTATGTGGACGCTATGACGCTGTCTGGCTCCAATGTGGAGAATGCTGTGGAGCTTGATAAAAACTTAGAAAAAATAGTAGTAGGCAGAATTGATAAAATTGAGAAACACCCTGATGCAGATAAGCTGATTATATGTCAGGTTGATATTGGGGAAAGTGAACCAATACAGATTGTGACCGGAGCAAAAAACGTATCGGAGTGTGATTTGGTTCCTGTTGTACTTGATGGGGGAAAGGTCGCAAATGGGCATTCAGGAGAGCAGCCGCCGGAAAATGGAATTAAGATTAAGAAGGGAAAGCTTCGCGGCGTTGAATCATTTGGTATGATGTGCAGCATTGAAGAACTTGGTTCAAGCCGCGATATGTATCCATTGGCGCCGGAGGACGGTATTTACATTTTCCCAGAGGGAAGTGCAAAGCCCGGAGATGATGCAGTGGAAGTTTTAGGACTTCACGATACAGTAGTGGAATTTGAGATTACATCTAACCGCGTGGACTGCTTTAGCATGATTGGTATGGCAAGGGAGGCAGCGGCTACATTTGGCAAGGAATTTAAACCGCCGGTGGTTACAGAAACCGGAAATGAAGAGGATGTAAATGATTATATAAGCGTAGAGGTACAGGATAAGGATTTATGCCCGCGCTATACTGCAAGGGTTGTAAAGAATATTAAGCTGGCGCCATCGCCCGAGTGGATGCAGAGAAGATTGGCAGCGGTGGGAATCAGGCCAATTAATAATCTTGTGGACATTACCAACTATGTTATGGAAGAATATGGGCAGCCAATGCATGCTTATGATTTAGATACTATTGCAGGAGGTAAGATTATTGTCAGAAGGGCAAACGATAAAGATACATTTACAACTTTGGATGGACAGGAGAGAAAGCTTGATAAAGATGTTCTAATGATATGCGATGGAGAAAAAGAGGTAGGTATTGCAGGAATCATGGGTGGAGAAAATTCCATGGTAACAGATAATATTAAGACTTTACTTTTTGAGGCAGCTTGCTTTGATGGAACAAATATTCGTTTGTCAGCAAAGAGAGTAGGACTCCGCACAGATGCTTCAGGTAAGTTTGAGAAGGGGCTTGATCCCAACAATGCTATAGAAGCCATGAATCGTGCCTGTCAGCTTATTGAGGAGCTTGGGTGCGGCGAGGTTGTCGGAGGCGTTGTAGATGTCTACGACAATAAGGTTTCTGAAAAAAGAATAGCATTTGAACCGGAAAAAATGAACGCCCTGCTGGGTACAGACGTTCCAAGGGAGGATATGCTTAAATATTTTGACCGTCTGGGCTTGGATTATGATGAAAAGAATAATGAAATGGTAATTCCGACCTTTAGGCAGGATTTGGTATGCATGGCTGATTTAGCAGAGGAGGTAGCACGTTTTTATGGCTATAATAATGTACCGGTAACGCTTCCTCATGGGGAGGCTACTGCTGGTAAAATCAGCTTTAAGCATACGGTAGAAAATATTTGCAGGGACGTTGCAGAGGACAATGGTTTTAGCGGTGGAATGTGTTACTCCTTTGAAAGTCCAAAGGTATTTGACAAATTACTGTTTCCAGAGGATGCAAAGGAGCGCAGCGCCATTGTGATTTCCAATCCGCTTGGCGAGGATTTTTCAATTATGAGGACAGTTCCGTTAAATGGAATCTTGACTTCACTGGCGGGAAATTACAATCATAGAAATAAAAATGTGCGTTTATACGAGCTGGGTAATATTTATATACCTCATTCACTGCCTCTTAAAGAGCTTCCCGATGAAAAGATGGAGCTGACTCTTGGCATGTATGGGGAAGGCGACTTCTTTACTATGAAGGGAGTATTAGAGGAATTAACAAGTCGTCTTGGAATTAAGGATTCAGTTTACGAGGCTTCAAAGGAGTTTCCGTTTTTGCATCCCGGAAGGCAGGCGGTTGTAAAGGTAAATGATAAGGAGATTGCTTACCTTGGGCAGCTTCATCCGGAGGCAGCGGATAATTATAATATCAAGGGAGAAGTATATGTGGCTGTTGTCCATATTCAGGAGATTTTACCGCTGGCAACATTTGACCATAAATATGAAAGTATTGCCCGTTTTCCGGCAGTGACCAGAGATTTGAGTATGGTGATGAGTAAAGAAATCCTTGTGGGGCAGTTGGAGAGCATATTTAAAAAACGGGGCGGAAAGCTTTTAGAGAGTATTGAGCTTTTTGATGTATATGAAGGCGACCAGATTGAAGAGGGATACAAATCAGTGGCATATTCTCTGAAATTCCGTCATAAGGATAAAACATTGGAGGATGCCGAGGTTACGAGTGTTATTGACAATATTTTAGAGGACCTTAAAAAGCTTGGTGTAACTCTGCGCTCATAAGCGTCTTCTGTAAGGCTTTAATACTTTAACATAGTATACTATGAGAAGAAGAATATCAGCCAGAATCCATGCTGACGGGTTT
>CANQSN010000086.1 GCA_947626505.1 uncultured Lachnospiraceae bacterium | reverse complement strand
CGCAACGATCCAAGCGGAGGGTTTAGCCTTAGCGAGCTTATCAGCGATCCGAAAAAGGCGCAGGATTATCAAAGCGTCGGAGATGGCGTAAGGATTTATTATGAAGGAACAGAGATTACTTCGAACATAAATACAGCGGTAATTATCAAATTTAGAAAGCATGATGGTAAAGCCCTGTTTGGAAGCGGTAAATATGAGTTTTATAAGAGGAAAGCTTCAAGCGTAGATTGTTCTGTGGAATTGGAAGAGTCTACCGGTGCGTTTCACGAGTAGAAATAAAGGAGTGATGGTATGAATAAACTTAATAATAAAGGTATTACGCTTATCGAGCTTCTTGTTTCCTTGTGCATTTTGTCAATATTTATGGTGACAGTGAACTATTTTATTGCGTCTACCTCAAGAAGTACGCAGATTACAAAAAGACAGGTTTCATCGCAGAGAGATGCAAACGACGTGTTAGAGTTATTATTTGATAACATTGCACAGGCGACTGCTGTGGATATTGCAGTTACAGGAGTAAGCGGAGACGCTGAAGAAGCTTCCGGCGACGCCAGAGTTAAGCCGCTTAACGCTTCCGATATGAGTCCTTCAGCGCCGGCGCATTTGATTTCGCCGGAGGCGTGTAAGACTATAGAGTATGTTAAGAACGGAGACGTTAGCTTCGCCACCAGTGATGATTATAAGGATAAGAACACATCTATTACTATCGGAGAGTCTACCGGTTACAAAAAGAATGATTTAGGCGCATGGCATCAGGAAAAACCATATGTTTCAAGAGCGCAGTATGAAGCGGCAATGATGTTTTTAAATGGAGACATTAGTACGTATGGCGTATTTGACGATAGAGAATATGACGTGTCTGGAATTTATTTAGGGCCTGTACCTCTTAAAAGCGGCAATGTATATAATACTATTGTGTATGAAACAAAGGACAGCATTGTAGCGGCGGGAGACAGTAAACGGGCGAAGGATGGAGGATATCTCTATTTGAACCGTAACGAAACGGGCGCTGATTTCAGCATAAACAAAGATTCACTGATTGCAACTAATTGTACCGGCTTTAAGATTACTACAAATGGCAAGAACAGCAATTCGCTTATCATAAAGCTGGAATTTAACAATGAAGGGTTTGTTTATACAACAGGCGGAACTGTTAATCTTAGAAATGCAAAGGTAATGAAGTAGTATTTAGAAAGGAGCATAGTTATGAAGAAAAAATTGGCAATGGTTGCTTTTACAATTGTATGTACAATTGCTATTACAATTAGTATTGCTTCTTTTACATTGGGAATGGATGATTCCGGCGCTTCGGCGAGCTCAGGCGGCGCATTGGGTGATATTTATGATGCATATTTAACGCAGGTTCAGCATATCATCGAGAATTCCAATTTAACAGATGTGGGAGACGATATTACTCATTATCATATTGTACAGATTGTAGATACTTTGGATGCAGTGGATTCTGCAAAGAAGAAGCTTTCCGATTATCTTAAGAATTATATTGATAATGCGAACGATACCACTGCTTCGACGGGGATATTCAGAACCAATATAATTGGACCGGATATGAATACCAAGCACATTGATCTTCAGACGTTTTTAGCGTCGGATCCTAAGCTGGCGGACGCCATAAGAGGCGCGGATTTAGTCTATATTGCAAGTAATTCTTCTTATACGTCGGGCAACGACTTTGCAGGAGGAAGTACAGCAAGCGATGTGCTTGATGCATTGGAGACGTATGCGCTCTCAGAATTTAAACCGGTGCTTATTGATGCGGACGTTGTGGGCGTTACTAATCGTAATATTGAGATTGATAATACACATTCTACATTGATATACGACTATTTGAATTTCTTGAGGAATCGTGCCGGTACTACTAAGGATATTGGTGTGGCTTCTGTTAAGGATAAAGATTGGGATACCTTCTTTAATGAAGTTGGCGACGCTACTACATATGTATCGTTTAATAACATTGCTAATAGCGACTGGAACAATTACTATCGCGATGATCCTAACTTTAAGTTTAAGGTATTAGAGATTGTTCCTAACGACGCTTCAAAGACTAATCCGACTGAATTTCAGAAGATGCTTGAGGATAAAGACGGTACGTTTAAGAAAGCGTTTGCAAAGCCGGGTAAATTGCCTGAGGATTATTATGAATACGAGTGCATGACTGTGACGGAATTTAACAATATGATAAATGAAGCTGCAGCCGCTCCGGGCGAAGGAACAAAGGCGCAAAAGCTTAAGAATTATATGCTTAAGTATCACTTCATATATGTCAGCCATGAGTCAAGCGATAAGCTGTATTATTATGAAGACGATGCGGCTAAAGGAATTACAAAGAACGACTTTACAGAGGACGCTATTAATGCGTTGAAAGCTTTTGTTAATACAGAGGCAAAAGACAGATGTCCTGAAGCTACAATTAAGGATTATGTAAACCGTTTAATTATTGATGGAAAGTTTTTTGAAACATATACTTACACTAATAATAATTCAACAAGCTCTAAGGTAGATACGAGTACCGATATTTACAAGTTTGCCCTGAAATTGATTTCAGAGGATGCAAAGACTACTTTGCTTAAGAATGTAGAGATTACCTCCAGCGGCTTCTTTGGAGAGATGACGGAGGAAAAAGAAAAAGCGGTAACTGATTTGATTAACCGAAGCACTTACCGTAACTATTCAGCGAGCAGCAACGGAGCGACCTTTAAGGTGTTAGAGATTGAGCCTTACTATAATGTAGATGATACTAAGTGGTATGCAACAAGGCAGGATGATTTGACTGCAACTTTGGAGAATGCTACGCATCAGGAGATTTACGAGGCTAATAATGAGCTTAAAGAGGGAACTTCACCATTTTACAGGTTTAACATGACGCAGGCAAGGATTGCCGCTGCAACCGGACTTAATATAAACCAGATTGATGTAACTTCAATGAGCGCCAATGCGCTTTGTTCTACAGCTCCTAATCTGGTGGAAGATTTTGACATGATTTATATTGGCAATAATCATTCCTCCATAAGACCGGTTGATTATTGGACTATATCGGCAGTATTAAATAACAGGACGCAGTTTGATGTTATTTCGCTTCATCCAACTGATTTAAAAGAATTTCATTTTACGAAGAATCCGAAAGAAAATCATCCTACTAATAACTGCTACGTATATCCTTCATATTGTCATACAGGCGAGTTTGTACAGGCGTCTGATCAGGGATTTATGTATGCAAATACTGTTGGTTCGCGTAAAGAGGCAAGTGTGGCTCGTTTGAACGGTAGCGATATTACAGCAAGAGTATATGCAAAGCTGTATGAATATGTAGCGGCCGGTATGCCTTTGGTAGTTGACGAAGACGTTATGGATTCAGACTATTTGATTGGCGGAGCATCCGTTAATGCTAAGCTGGTACCTGACGAGGACTATGTAATTGACACATCAAATAGCAGCATAAACCTGAATCGCTATAAGCTTGATGAAACAATAGATGAGAACGCAAAGATTTCATTTACAAACAATAGCGGAAGCTCACAAACTATTACTTATAAGGCTACTAATTACAGCGACGATACAATGACTGCAAGAAAGGAAAGTTCTATTGATCCTGAGTCATATATGTATCAGTTCCTCTATCAGATTGCAGAGAATAAGGATTCAGCTATTTTCCATGCCAAGAATGTATTGGCGGGATTTGACGCTACTAATACTGTAAAAGTGCCGAATCTGTATCTTGCAGGCGTTACCGACGATAAGGAGGAAACGCTTCCTGACGATATTGAGACTACTGATAATGATAAAAAGAGTTCATTGATTAGCGAGCTTGACAAGGACGCTTATAATGGAGCTAATCTTGTTAATGTATTTGACAACACAGTTGACAGGACGCTTACTAACGCTATTGATTATGCTAATTCAGGAGCGGGTATTCAGTTGAAGCATTTCCTGAATACTAATGCGACCTCAAGACCGGTTATTAATCTTGTTAAAGCGCCGGTTGATTATAATTCTACAAGAGATATGGATAAGAAGAAAAGGGTTGTTAATAGTAAAAGCCCTGACTTCACATTTAGTATATCAGGCGTTCGCGGAACATCATATACTGTAAAGCTCTATTATGATTTCGATGGCGACGGAGAGTTTTCTGAAGACAGCGTAGAGGGACGTCTTGAAGGCACAGAGTATGATACAGAGGTTGTTGCTGAGAGAACTTACGTTGTTGGAACAGACGGAATGGTAAGCTTTAAGGCAGGTGAAGAGGGAGTAGGAGAGTACTTTGAGATTGATCCTGACTTTGTAGGAGTATTGCCATATAAGCTGGTAGTAACTGATGATTCCGGTAAGAAGACAGGTATTACAGGATATCCTAAGTATTATACTGATACGGAAGAGAATAAGCAGACTTTGAGATTGTTAGAGATTATACCGGGATATGCAAACGGTAACGTAGGCGATGTAACAAGCAAGATTACTACTCTGTGCGCAAAAGAGTCTACTTTAGTAAACGGTGATACAGGACGTAAAGAGTGTAATGTTGGAGCGCAGTGTGACGGAGACCATGTATTTGGTTTCAATTCGGCAAGCGATTCTTCCGATAACTTGGCGTCTCGTTTGGACGATGAGTACGACATTGAGCTTGAGATTATGACAACGCTGCAATTTAGCGAGATGGCGGATAAGTATATTCTGGATTACTGTAAGAATTATGATACGTATAAGACAGAGGATAAGTTATCTGAAGAAGCTCAGTCTGATTTTGAAGCATTTATGCATAAGTACTATGACGCCGGTAATGGAAAAATGACGTCAGAGTGGACTAATATGACTTCTGTTGATACAGTTAAGACGCAGACTAAGGTACTTGACTTTAATGAGATGGGAATCCCTGACGAGATTTTCAGAACATGGCTTACAAGCGGCGATCCTAACAAGGAATTAAAGCTTGATACAAAGAACGGATATAATAATAAGGTGCAGAAGTTTGACGCCGGTTATTATGACATGGTGGTTATTGGATTTGCTAAGGAGATGGGTAAAGGTACCTATAACGCAAACGACCTTACTGCATTGGCGTGTCAGTTTGTTCGCGCCTATACTGAGAACAACGGTTCAATTCTTCTTGGCTGCGATACTACTTCTTATGTAGATTTCAGCAGGACGGACAGTATCACATGGTCTCGTAATATTAACCAGTATCTGAGAGAATGCTTCGGTATGGATAGGTTTAAGTATACTACAAAGGGTAAGGCAGTAACCAAGTCAACTAATACCGCTGAATTTTATCAGTATGCAAAGAATATAAACGTGCCTAATGGTACACAATATCTATATGTACCGTATAAGACGTCAGATGTTGAAGACCCTACAGGTCAGGTACATCCGGGAGAGTTTTGGACTTCCAATACTTATAATGGCACTTATGAGAAGATGGATGACAGCGTACCTGCATTTTCAAGCGGAGGCTGTACAGATGCTGTTGGCTATCGTTTAGGTACAGGTATTAATACGGGTAATAATTCGCCTACCATATTTAAAGACGTTGTATTGCAGAATGAGAATCAGACAACTAAGATTTTCCCTACTACTAAGGTAGCTAGGAATAACGTAGGCTTAATTACTAATTATCCGTTTAATATTAGCGCATACCCTAGAATATCATCTACTAACGGTCAGTCGCTTGCGCTGGATACAGAGGATGATGATATGAGGATTTGGTACACCTTAGCCGGAGCTTCTGATTCGCAAGGTTCAGAGTTATATGCGGCTGATCCGCTTAATGGTAGAAGTTTTTACTATATCTACGGATATAGAAGCGTTACTTATACCGGAGCCGGCTTCTCAGCAATTGCCGAGGCGGCGGATAATGACGAGGAGCGTAAGCTGTTGATTAATGCTGTTCTTAGTAATTCAAAGATTCACAGGGCAGGCCCTAGAGTTGTATTTAGCAAGTTTAGCGGCGAGACTGATTCAATATTTACGCCGGCTACAGCTTCACAGCCCGCTGTGTTAGAGTGTTTGGCGCAGGATAAGAGGAAGTGCTGCTTCGACTTTACTGTTACTACTGCAAATACAAGAACTCTTACAGACGTTAAGATGTTTGTAGATGAAAACGGTAACGGTAAGTATGATGAAGATGTGGATATACTTATTAAGGATTACGGGAATAAGCTTGAAAACGCAAAGAGACAGTCTATTGATGGCAAGGATTTAAATGAAGAAATTAATTCATTAATGTCATCAGGCTCATTTGAGATTACTGTTACTGCAGTAGATAGCGATAACAAGAAGGGCAGCGCTAAGCTTGTAGTTAAGACAAAGTCTAAGCTGTTCAACTTGAATTAATATTATAACATTATTGTGAGAAGTCAAGAAAGCCGGATGGCGTTATAGCCGTCTGGCTTTTTTGCGGAAAGGAGAAAAATATGTTTAAAGCATTTTATCCGCATGAATATTGGAACTCAACATATGAAATTGATTTTAGATATTATTATAATATGGGTTATAGAGGAATAATATTTGATATTGATAACACATTGGTTCCTCATGGGGCAAATGCAGATGATAAGGCGATTGATTTTTTTAAGCGGCTTCATTCAATAGGGTTTAACAGTTGTCTTCTGTCCAATAATAAAGAACCGAGGGTGCAAAGATTTAACAGTGAAATTAATACGAGATATATTCATAAAGCCGGAAAGCCATTTAGAGAGGGATATATGAAGGCTATGATGATGATGGGAACTAATGTTGAAAATACATTATTTGTAGGCGACCAGTTGTTTACTGATGTGTGGGGGGCTAAGAGCATTGGTATTTACTGCATTTTGGTAAAACCCATTAATCCTAAGGAGGAGATACAGATTGTATTAAAGCGCTATTTAGAGAAAATTGTTTTACATGAATATCAGAAAAAGAAAAATATTATATTAATAGGGTTTATGGGCGCGGGAAAAACAACAGTGGGCGTAGAGCTTGCAAAATTGAAAAAAATGAATTTTATT
>CANQSN010000085.1 GCA_947626505.1 uncultured Lachnospiraceae bacterium | reverse complement strand
AAAGTAATATTGCAAAATCTAAATTGTTTCTTTAAAAAGGGAAATATATACGGAATTGTTGGAGAAAACGGAAAAGGGAAAAGTACATTATTAAAAATTATATTGGGAATTTATCCTGTTGATGGTGAAATACTTATAAATGACAAAAAACAGTCATCAATTTCGATGAAAAACGCTCGAAAAAATCTGATTGGGATAACAGAGCAAGAACCGATATTATTATCGGATTCGTTGAAATATAATATTTTTTTAGATAAAAATACTAGCCAAAGTATGTCTGAAGCCGAAATTCTTATGAATGGATTCGGTTTAAATAAGTATGTATCAGACATAAATTCTGGTAAAGATGTATCAGTAAATGATTCCAATTCTAATCTTTCAGGTGGTGAAAAACAAAAAATAGCAATTATACGTCAACTTATGCAGTGTCCTGATGTTATGTTATTTGATGAACCAACATCTGCTTTGGATAAGGAAAGTCGTGTGTTTTTTATTGAATACTTGAAAAAGATTAAAAAAAATCATATTATAGTTATTGTTTCTCATGATAACAATTTAATCAATCAATGCGACTTTACTATAGATTTGAACGGGGAATAAGGAGAATAACCTAAATGGGTATAAATGTTCTTTTGATAATTGCAGTAGTTGTGATGGCAGTTATAGTGATAATGTTAGTATGGTATTTTATATCAATAAAATTAGAAATTCATAATATAATCAAACAGTTGGAAAGAATAGAAACGGTTTCAAATGGAAGTAATAATTATTATATCAGAATAAATAATTCCAATAATGACTTGGAAAAGTTAGCTGAGATATTTAATCAAAAAATGAAAACAGATTTGAAGTTAAAGTTGCAGATAGATCGTCAATATGATCAAATGCTGCAAATGGTTAGCGGATTAGCTCATGATTTTAGAACGCCTATTACAGTGATTCTTGGTTATATAGAATTAATGGAAAAGGATAATATGGAACATGAAGACTATGTGGCTGCAATAAGAAACAGAATTAATCAGCTTAATACATCTGTCAATCGTTTATATGATTATTTTCGGATTGGAAATAGTAAAACTGTCCAAAATCACTTATTGGATTTAAAATTTTTTATACCACAGATATTAGGAGACTTATACAAAGTAATAAGCGGATATGGTATTGATGTAAAATTAGATATAAAATGTACTAACTGTACTATTGTTGCAGATGAAGAAATGCTAAGCAGAGTTATGGAAAATCTTTTGATAAATGCCGCAAAATATAATGCAGGAAAAACGATTGATATCAAAATCTGTTCAGGAGAAAATAATTATCTGGACTTAAGCATTTCAAATTACTCTGCCCCTTTTTGTGATAATGACTTAGAACGAATATTTGATTTGTTTTACAGAAAGGATACATCCAGACATGACGGTAGTAGTGGAATTGGCTTGTCTATTGTAAAAATGTTTGTTGAAAAAATGTATGGTAAAGTTGTAGCGGAATATATTGATAAGAAATTTATAATAACGATTTCATTTTTACAATACGAAATTCCTGCATATGGCTCTATAGAAGAAAGTAGTAATCTTTAGCAATAGGCTATTTTGTAAATTCCGGAACATCAGTAAAAACCGTTCCAGTTTAAATAAAGCCAAATGCAGTATCGTGCATACCATTACTTCAACTCTTTCAGTACTGCTCCAATATCTCTATCAATACAGATGGATTGCCGCTTAATCTCATCCGGACAAATTGCCTCGCCATAATTGATACAGGCATATGTGGCTTTCGGATTGTCTGCTGTCATTTGCCAGAATGGATATTTGATAATTACCGGCGTATTATAACCAACGCCCAGCTCCAAAAACAATATCGGCATATTTTTCCTTGTCTTAAGAAAATTTTCATACCGTTCGGCTGCCCTGTGCCAGCCCTCGTCCTCTACAAAACTGTTATCAGAGCGAAGATTCATAGTCATGGGTTTGCCGCAGTGTGGACAAATAGGTAATAATTCAGAGGGAATTCGCATATCTATTTGTTTCTCCATCATCTGACGGACTTCCTTCTCGTTATCAAAGGTTTCTTGACAGCAAGGTTCGCTACACTGGAACAGACCATAATCGCCTTGCGTGTAAAATAAACGATTTTTATCAATGCCCGCTTTCTGAAAACAATGGTCTACATTCGTAGTAATCACAAAATAATCCTTGTCCTTGATTAAGTCTACAAGCTCATTATATACTGGTTTTGGCGCATCCATGTAGCGGTTTACTGTAATAAAACGACTCCAGTATGCCCAATGTTCTTCCGGTGTATCATACTGGCAAAAACCGCCCGCATACATGTCATGAAAACCATATTTATCCTCAAAGTCTGAAAAATTCTCCCTGAAACGTTCGCCATTATAGACAAATCCCGCCGAAGTAGAAAGTCCGGCTCCTGCGCCAACCACAATGATTTCTGTATTTTCTAACACTTTTTTCAGTCTTTCAATTTGTGTAAAGTAATCCTCGGTAGATTTCGTAATCGACATTTTTCCAAACATTAAAGATTACCTCCATATCGCTTTTTGTCTGTTCTCTATAAGACTTTACTGTCTTAACTGCAATTTTCGCCGCCTTATCGTTCGGAAAATGGAATTCCCCTGTGGATATACAGCAAAATGCAATACTCTTTACAGCATTTTCCTCTGCCAGCTCCAAGCAGGAACGATAGCAGGAAGAAAGCAATTCCTCATCTGTTTTTGTCAGCGGACCGAAAATAATCGGTCCAACTGTGTGCAGAACATACTTGCATGGAAGATTGTATGCCGGAGTAATTTTCGCTTTACCTGTTTCTTCTTCATGCCCTTGCCTCTGCATAATCTCGGCGCAGGCAAGACGCAGCTGCACTCCGGCATAAGTATGGATACAGTTATCAATACAAGCATGACAAGGGGCATAACAGCCTGTCATACCGCTATTTGCCGCATTAACAATAGCATCACAGCGCAGTGTGGTAATATCTCCCTGCCATAAGTAAATGCCATTTGATACGGGCTCTAAATCTGCAAGCTCTGTAACGCCCTTTCTTGAGATTTTCTCCTGTAAATATTCGTCCTGTACTGTCAAAAATTTATCGCTAATCGCCTGCGGGCGGCGTATATTCATAAGTCCGCGGAGAAGATTGCACTGCTCATTTTCATTTGTTGGGATTTCCATTTCTCTGTATTTAGGGTTCTCTTTCAGTAGTTCCTGTATTAAAAATCTTCTTCTTTCAATCTGATTCATTTTCAACCGTCCCTCATTCTATGATTTTCAACCGTCCGGATTTTCTCGGTTTTGTTTGCGGCTGTTCCCCGTCGGCGTTGGGTGCGTAATTTCCTGCATCCAGAATCAATTTTAAATCATGACGACTAATTTGTCTATATGTGTATTTAAAACTTATAAATAGCAATATTTATTTGCATATTAGTAATTTGCAGGTTTGTGCCGATGTATATATTAAGAAAATGATGAGGACGTGAAGCTATGGCAATGACAACAATTAATATTACGAAGGATGAACAGCATTTACCTTATATGCTCGGCAACAGCGGACAGACAATATTTGACAGTGTTGGTTCTATTATAAAAGGGACTGTATCCGGTGTGGGGAAAGACGCCGGTATTATGATTGGCAGCCGGAATTTTAAGGTGGCAGAGGACGTTTTAGCCGGCAGAAAAATTGGCGATGAGATGAACTTTATGGTGGAATCCACTGATGGAAAAAGCGTAACGTTGAAGGCCATGCAGGAATATGTTGGAATTTCTGAATCTGACGGTATAGGTGAAACTTTAAAGAGCATTCAGCAGGTAAATGTTCAGCGCAGTACGGAACAATTTGTGAATATATTAAGTGAATCAGACCTAAGCGTGGACGTAGCTGCTTCAGTTGAAGATGATGCAAATGCCGCATCAAGACTTTCGGCGGATGATTTGAAGATGCTTAGACAGTTGGGGATTGATGTTACCGGTTCTGACTTAAGTCATTTGATGGGATTGGTAAATCAATACCATGCGCAGCAGGAGGGCAGAACTTTTAAGACAGGCAGCATAGAAGTAATGAAAGCTATTGCACAGGCTCAGAGCATGGGAGGAATATCTGATGGCGCTGTTAAGTATATGATTAGCAATCAGATGGAGTTTACCTATGACAATATATATAAGGCGGAGTATAGCGCAAGTATGGACCGGCCCGCAAAGGAGCTTTCAGATAAGGAATGGGAGCAGTTGCGTCCACAGGTCGACAAGATGTTAGAGCAGCAGGCAGTGGAAGTTAATCAGGATACAGAAGCGATTTCTAAGTGGATGATTGAACACAATTTAGAGATTTCTAAGCGCAATATAGAATTGTATCAGGATATAACATGGTTTAATAATAACGGTCTTGATAAAGAACAGTATGAAAAAAATGTTGAGGATACGTTGACGCTTGGACGGGCTTCGGGGAATGCTAAAATGTCAGGGCCTTCAGAATTAGAGCAGGTTCAGCAGGTTATAGATACCTTGAATAAGATTACTAACGACAGTGTAGACAAGGTAGTGGAGAGCGGAGAGAAGTTTAATGTAAGGAATCTTTCTGCGGCTCAAAAAAGTATTGATATATATTGGACGGAACAGGGCAGTGAGGTTGAAGCTTATGTTTCATACCATCAGAATATATATGAGACCAAGGTTTCATATAACGACAGCAGCAGAGAGAATCAGGAAAATAATCGTTCAAACGAGGAGTATTATATAAGGTTACAGGAGATTAGATTACGTCTTACGTTACAGTCGGGCTATGTTATGATTAGAAACGGTTTTGATTTGGAAACTGACGATATTCGGGAAATTCTTGACGAAATGAATCATCTTGAGGAGAGGGAGATAACCGATTTATTCAGGGATTCCAGAGTTGCAGTGACAGACAGCAGCTTAAGCATATATGAAACAACTATGGTGGTAACTAACACCATTCCATATTTGCCGGCGGCAACATTAGGAGTGGTGGATAAAAGCGGCGGCAATACAACGCTTAATGCTGTTTATCAGACAGGAATGCTGATGGCGTCGCGTATGCGTCAGAATACTGTGGTGCAGCAAGGCGCACAGTTATATCAGGGCGATTCAGGACATCGTAATTTTTCGGATACATATGAAGCGTTGATGACAAGACCGAGGGCGGATATGGGAGATTCCATAAAGGATGCATTTGCAAATATGGATTCCATGCTTGAGGAGATGGGCATAGATAAAACAGAGGAGAATAGAAAGGCGGTTCGTATATTAAGCTATAACCAGATGGATATTACGAGGGAAAGCATAAGCCGGATTTCTACATTAGATGCATATCTAAAGTCAATTTTAAAAGATATGACTCCGGAAAATGTGTTGGGAATGATTAGAGACGGTATTAATCCGTTAAATATGGATTTGGAATCTCTTAGAAATGAGCTGGATTGGCAAAATGAAAAAAATGGAACCGGAGCACAGGAGAAGTACAGTGAATTTTTATGTAAGCTGGATAAACATGGGGATATTACAGCCGAAGAAAGAAAAAGCTATATAGGCATTTACCGCCTGCTTCATGCTGTTACTTCAAATAGTGGCAGGGACTTAGGAGCTGTCGTTAAGAGCGAGCAGGACATTACTCTTAATAATCTTCTTACTGCGCATAGGAGCAGGAGACATAGCGGCAGAGAAGTTGTCATTGATGATGATAATGGATTTTTAACGAGAGCTGTTAATCAGAAGGAATCCATTACAGAGCAGATTTTGTCGGCGTTTCCTAAGAAGCATATGGACAGGGTGCTTTCTATAGAACAGGAGAGTGTGGACGAGGAGGATTTGGTAAGGCTTGATGGGGAGAATCTAAAGAAGCTTGATAATGTTAAGGAACAAGATGTGCGTATGCTTTCTAAGCTGGAGCTGCCATTTACGCCGGAATATTTACAGGCGGCAAATGAGCTTATATGGCAGGGCGGCGACATTTTTCAAGAGATTAAAAGAAAGCTTGAAAGCAGGGGCAATAACGAGCAGCAGGCATTTGACGAATTAGAACAAAAAATATATGATTATTTGGATAATTTGGATGAAGAGGCTGAGAACAATGTGTCTAAAGAAATGGCTGCAGACGGTGTAGAAAACATAGAAAGGAATGCAGACGAGGAGAATCCTTTTTGGATGGCGGATGCATTTTCTGTTGCATTTCATCAGTCGGAGGGGAATACGTTTTCTGCAAGGGATTTGTTAGCTTCCAGACAGGTTCATACTATGATGAGAGTTGCAAATGCAATGCGGCAGCAGGAGAATTATCTTATTCCAATTACAGTAGACGACAAGGTTCTTACAATGAATGTCATGTTTGTAAAGGATGACGATAATGCGCCGGGATTTATGGCGGATGTAGAAACTAACAAATATGGCAATATAAGGGTTGATTTTAAAGAGGGTAATGACGGATGGAATATGCATATTTCATGTGCTTCGCTAGAGGGTAAGCAGGTTGTCACAGAGAGAATTGGCGAGTATTGTGATTATCTTGTGAATCATGGCATTGTTGCAAATCAGGTAGAAGTAAGTCAGGAAAAGCATACAAATGTAAGGCAGGAATATATTGAGGGACATAAAGAATCGGTGTCCAGCAGAAAGCTTTATGAAGCAGCTAAGGGACTGGTATCATTTATCCGCAAAATATAAAAACGCCGCTGTAAATATTTGATATTTAAGCATAGAATGTGAAGTTTTAGTTTAATATTTTATAGTGGGTTAGGAAATGCAATAATAAAACCGATATATCATATGTACGCAGTATGTAGTATGGTAATTAATTGATAAAGTAGAAAAGGAATGGTGCATAATGAGAATCAATCATAATATGACGGCGGTTCGGACAAATTTAAATCTGAACAGAACAACTACTAAGTTGGATAGTGTAACTTACAAATTATCTTCCGGATACAAGATTAATGGAGCTAAAGATGATCCGGCAGGATATGCTATTTTAAGAAGATTGAATACACAGATTAGGGG
>CANQSN010000084.1 GCA_947626505.1 uncultured Lachnospiraceae bacterium | reverse complement strand
GTCTATCCCAATTCCAAGTGGGGCGCGTATGCAAATCGGGGATATGCGGAGCTTGTTGACTTTGGCGTTCTGGAGAAATACAGGCGCAGAGGGATTGGCAGCAAGCTCATGGATCTTGCAGAACAGATTGCATTCTCTTATTCGGACGTGATATACCTCGGGGTGGGACTGCATAGCGGATATGGAAGCGCCCAGAGAATGTACGTCAAACGAGGATACATTCCGGATGGGAGCGGTGTTTGGTATAAAGATCAGGTCTGCGAGCTGTATCGTGATTGCTGTAATGACGATGACCTCGTATTGTATTTATTGAAACGAAAAAATTAGATAGGAATTTGCGAGATGAAATGTATCGGATATAAAAACAGACCTTGTTTTGTAGAAAGTGGAGAGTGGAAATTCAGATGTTAAAAATAGCAATTTGTGATGATGAAAAAATATTCACAGAAAAAATAGAAACGATTATTAGCGAATATTTAGAAAAACAGCACATTGAATACAAAATAGCCTGTTTTATTTCTGGAAAAGAATTTATAAAGTTAGAGGAAAAAATGAAGAAATTTGATGTTGTTTTTATGGATATTAATATGGATGATTTAGATGGAATTGAAACAGCGAAAGAAATGCGTAGATTTTGTCCAGATACTTTTTTGATATTTGTAACTGCATTTATAAATTATACTTTAGATGGATATAAAGTAGAAGCAATTCGGTATGTGCTGAAAGATTACGAAACTCTATCAGAAGGCATCACAGAGGCTTTGGATACGGTTATAGAAAAGCTTAATATAGGCGTAAAATTAGTTACATACAATTTTGTGGATATTGGTTATAAATCAGTGACACTAGGTCAGATTATGTATGTTGAAAATAATCTTCATAAAATCAATTTTCATCTTATGGAGCATGGAATAGAAAAAATTTATGCTATATACAGAAAGCTGGATGAAATTGAATCTGATTTTGATTCAGAGGATTTGGTGCGTACACATCAAAGTTTTCTTGTAAACATGAAATATGTATGTGCTGTTGAACGCTATTTAGCAAAACTGGAAAATGGGACAGAGATACCAATATCTAAACAAAGATTTAGGCAGACTCAAAATGCTTTTATCAGGGAAAAGGGAGCAATCTGATGGAATATTTTCAGAATTATTTAGTTATATTTATCGAAATGGCTTGTTTTTTATTATTTCATGACATGTTTTCAAAATCTGGTTCAAGATTTCGAGGAATTTTTAATATAATATGGATAGCTGTAATGTCTGCTAACATGTTAGCAATTAGTTATTTATTTGATAGTCATTTTATTATAAAAGAGACAATTATTATATTATGCCTTTTTGGAGGAAGTGTTATACTAAAAGCAGTAAATAGAAGAAATGCCTTTTTTGTATCAGTGTTATTTGTATTCTTGTTGGTAATCGCAGATTATATAACAATAACTCTATATACGCAAATTTTGTCTGTCGATACCAGTAATGAAAAGATGCCTGGTATGTTAGTGGTTTTGCTGAGTAAGGCGATTTTATTACTGCTTATTATCACGATAAAACAGATTAGTAGTGTAAAAGGAGGATATGTGGATAGTGAGATTGAGGGGATGCATTTTGCGGTGTTTCCATTTATATCGATCTGTATGATAGCGTTTTTAATGTCAAATAACTTTGGGATTGAAAATGATACTGAGATTTATTTAGTATGGTATATTGTTTTTAGTTTGATTGCTATGAATGTGTTGATGGTTTTTTATATGAAGAATATTACAGAAAGAAATTTTCTTCTTCAGGAGAAGAGAATGTTTGAAATAGATGCCAGAGGACAGCAGACATTGTATCGTTCTCTGGAAGAAAAAATCAGATTACAAAGATCTATTTCTCATGATTATAAGAATCATTTATCATATATTCAGGCAATGTTGGACAGGGGGGATTATAATGGTATTTCCCAATATTTAAAAAAAATAAATGGAGAAGTCGATCATGATTTAGATATAATCGACACAAACAATCCTATAATTAACACTGTAGTAAATACAAAATATTATGAAGCAAAACACATTGGTGCTGTCATTGTGTGCAAAATCAATGATTTATCAGGGATCCAGTTAGAAGAAACAGATATTATATTATTATTATCGAACCTTTTTAATAATGCAGTGGAGGCAATAGAACACTGTAGAAAGGAAAAGATATTGCGTTTTAAAATAGTATCAGAAAATGGAAATCTGATATTATCCATGCAGAATAGTTATGAGGGGGTACTAAGAAAAAGAGGAGAAACATATGTATCTACAAAAATGCAGAACAAAGAACTTCACGGAATTGGAATAAAGAATATAATAAGAATTGTAGACAAATATCATGGTATGTATCAGTTTAACCATAATGATAAGGAATTCCACGTTATTATAATAATACCCAATATTATAAATCCTGCTTAAAAGCGGGATTTTTTGTGATGTATTATATATATTTCAAAGTTTGGGTGAAAATTTTCAAAAAAATATGATTTCCAAATCTGTAATAAAATTTCCAAAACTGTAATTGCTATTGAATATAAAATGGATTTTGCTAAATTATGAAATATCACAGAGAAAAGAGGGAATGATTTATGTTTTTTATTCAAAGAATTTGGAAGAACAAATTTAGAAACATAATCATATTTTTGATATTATTTTTTCCGACAACAGAGGCAAATGTGTATGTTATGCAGGCTTTGAATATGGAAGAGGTTTACTATCCAGATTATAATTTTTTCTTATCTGGTAATGTTGTTGGTGTAGGACATACTTTTCAAGCACTATATTTATGGCCGTTGCCATTATATTTATTACTTATTTTCTCCAATGATTGCCTTATGGATTTTGAAACCGGATACATTAATATATTAATTAGTAAGATGGGAAGAAAAAAATATATAAAAGATAATTTGAAAAAATCTTTTTGGGGTGGAAGTGCATTGATTTTTATGGCTTTATTAATAAATCTGGCGGTTATTCACATTTTGTTTGCTGGAGGAATTGGAAGCCCATATAGTGATGAACTATTATTGGATTCATTTTTGTATTGGGAAACAAAACATAAGACGTTGGCAAATTTACTGTTTGCTATGGTTTGTGCGATAGTATCTGGCACGGTGGCGATGGCAGGAACAATGTTAAGTATATCGATCAAACAAAGAAAAATCGTATATGGTTTGCTTTTGTCGTTGTGGTTTATCTTATTTTTAAAAAAGAATTCCATCATGCTGCTTTTTCAGGTTCATTCCGAATATGGCTTAGATGTATTGGTTCCAATTTTTTTGCAGGTAATTACATTATTTGGATTATTAACCCTAACTTTTTATATTAAGGAGATTTGGTTTGAAAAAAAGAGTATTTGAGGGAATGGCATGTTCAGGAATTCTGCTTCTTGTTGATCGTTTATCATCATTTCGACCAATATACAATATGTATTCAAAAGGTTTTTTGAATAAAGCAGAATTTACTGAGAACTTAATTATTGGTGACTATAATTCCCTTCTGCACCTATTTGTGATATATATGATTATATTTGTTATGTTGGAGGAATACATCAATGAAAAGAGTCAGGTATATATTCTAGTCAGATATGTTGACATAGACAATTGGTGGATTCATAAAATATCGAAAACAGTATTATATGCTGCTGCATTTTCACTGCTTCATGAAGGCATAGGCATGGCATTTGTAATCGCATTTGGAAACATAAAAATATTATTCTTACATGGTTATTTTGAGGCCGTTGCATTTCAATTGTTTTCCACAACATTGTACTTGGCAATTGTATATATCTGGAAAGAATTTTTTATGACTTTTTTTTCAACTACCCTATCGCAGTTCGTTACCATAGTATTGTTTTGTGCATTATATTTTGGAATGGAATATTTTTTTCTCCCAGGAAAGAATATGTTTGAAGATAGTACTTTGCTTATACAGTATTGTACGGAGGCGTATGGTATAGGGGATTGTATGCTTGCCCTGATTAAAAAGGTATGTGTCATTATTATTTTGAGTGCTATATTAATTGACATGAAAAAGAAAGGGGATGTCAAAGTATGAAGAAGGATCTTGTATTCTGGGGAATACTGATAACTTTATTGTTATTCCAATTGTACTACTTCAAAAACAACAGTGTATGTGATGTCCCAGTTCCGTTTTTAAGCAAAATCACAGGGGAGGCAGAGGAACATGGGATTCTATTTGTTGAATATCTAGCACTGCTGGCTCCTGTTCTGTTGCTATTATTTTACTTTTTAGATTGGAATGATTTCTACATCAGTAGATATGGGATCCTATATGCCACACGCAATGCAGGTATGGGAAGATATCTTTGGAAAATATGTTATAGAATGGCAATGTATACGTTGGTGTTTGTTGTTTTGCAGATGATATTATATGGCATATTTGATTTCAAGTTTATCAGCGAAAATAAAAGAGAAATGTTTCTTCGCCTTGTGGATTATTATTTCATTATTCAATGTATCTGTGAACTTCTCTTTTTTCTATGTATTGTTATTGGGAAAGAAATAGCCATTGTTGTATTGGATATGGCGCTAGTAGCTATTGTTTTAATGTCAGGAATGATAAAAAGTGATTTATTTGATTTTCTATTTTTCCCGGCACGTATCATACATGAACCCAACTCGATTGTAGGAATGGAGTGGCTTACTGCTGGAAGTATGCTTTTATGGATGATATGTATATACTTTATTACATTGACATTTATAAAGAAAAAAGATTATATATGAAAGCGAGGATTTGCAGATGGTTAAAGTAGATAACTTATCTAAAACAATAAAAGGAAAAGTAGTATTAAGCAATGTTAGCGTAAATTTTGACTATGGAAAGATTTATGGATTGTATGGAGCCAACGGTTCAGGAAAAACTATGCTGTTACGGGCGATTGCTGGATTGATTAAGCCGACTTCCGGAAAAGTATTGATTGATGATAAAGTTTTACGGAAGGATATTTCCTTTCCTGAAAGTGTTGGAATAATAATTGAAAATATGGAACTGCTCCCATATTTGTCCGCAGTAGATAATCTTAAATTGCTGTCAAATATAAAGAAAATAGCTTCAGAAGATGATATATTAAAGACGTTGAGGCGGGTTGGATTAGAAACGGAGGATAAAGTGAAAAAATATTCTTTAGGAATGAGACAAAAGTTGAATATTGCACAGGCGATTTTTGAACAGCCGGATATATTGTTACTTGATGAACCAACAAATGCATTGGATGAGAGAAGCATTGAATGTGTCCATAAAATTTTGAAAGAAGAAAAAAGCAGGGGGGCTATGATTATAATCGCAACACATAATAAATATGATTTAGAAGATTTATGTGATGCCACATTAGAAATGAAAGATGGCTGTTTGGAGGTGCTGGGATGAAATTGGATTATCGTAATATTTTTTCCATTAAAATAGTTGCTATGGTGCTTGTCATTGTTCTTGCTGTTTCCTGCTTTGTAAATATATATTTGAAGAGAAATTTTCCGAATATATTTAGTCCTTCTTCTGAAACATTTGTCGAGGAAGGAAAGGGAGAATTAAAGCAGACACAGGACCAGCTCTTCAATTATAGAATTGATTTATCAACAAATGAAGTGATTATCATTTGTTATAATGGATCAATGTTAAACCAGGAAGAAATTGTGATTGTACCAGATGAGATAGATGCTTGTAAAGTCACCTCATTAGATGAAGGTGCAATTGCTTTTAATGAATATATTCATACAGTTGTATTACCTCCCTCATTAAAAGAACTAAGGCGTAGCTGCATTGATAAATGTCCTAATCTGGAGAAATTATATTATTCAGGAGATTCTCTTGTAATTGATGATGATGCCCTAATAGGATTTGATGGAAAGATTGTTACTACAAAAAATAATGATTTATGGAAATATGCAAAAAGCAAAGGAATACCTGTGGAAGAGGGAGAATATGATGCATCAATAAATAACTGAGTAGAATTTTGCTCCTATATGAAAGAATAGATTGCTTATTTGGAAAGGAATAAAATAGAAATGCTGCCTAATATGATTGATGGGTATATTGAATTGCTGGTTAAGAGAAAAATGATATCCAGCGACCAAGTTGAAGATTATAAGTACCAAGCAATATGTTTCGTGGAGAGTACTATTGTTATTGGCGCTATGATCTTAGTTGGAATTATTTTTAAACAATTTGTAAACGTCTGCATATTTATTATTTGCTTTTTTAATATTAGAAACAGAGCGGGAGGATTTCATTTAGATACTTTTTGGCAATGTTTTTTTGGAACAATTTCTATGGAATGTCTAGTTGCTGTTCTGGTAAGGTATATGTCAGATAAAATATATGTCCTTGATTGTGCGGCTCTGGTTTCTTTTGCAATTATATTTATTATTGGTGCGCTGAATCATCCTAATATCAATTACAGTAAAGAGGAATATATAGTGATAAAAAAGCAATCCCGAATCGTTGTATCGGTTATATGTTTTATCATTGCTTTTTTAAAAGTACTTCATGCTTCGGTTGAAACAATAATGTATATGGAATATGCTGTTATTATGTCAGCAGTTCTTTTGATTTTGGAATATCGTATAAGGAAGCCGAAAAACGGACATGATAGGACATCAATCTGGAAGAACAGTATTTGACAGTGCGCAGGAGACGGATATATACAAAAGTATTATTCTGATGAACGGTTAATCTATCACGGTCGGGGAGGACGATTTTGTATTTCGTATCGGCGGCGATGAGTTTGCGATGCTCACTGCGAGTTGTTCACCGGACTTCAAACTGCACTGTGGGACGCGAAAGTGTAGCATATGAAAGTGTCATATGTCGTTCGAGCCATTTCTAACAAAAGGGATAGATTTTCAGAAAAAGATAATGTATAATATAATCCTGTCTTTGACAGTTTATAGAAAATAAAATCGCTGTAACCATAGTAAACATAGGGATATAGTATTTTATTCCCTGCCTTTGCTTTTTTTCTGGATTGTTTTCATCTGGCTTTTGGTTATGAATT
>CANQSN010000083.1 GCA_947626505.1 uncultured Lachnospiraceae bacterium | reverse complement strand
GAAGTTAAGCCTGAGATAAAGCCGGACATTAAGGAGGAGAGTATAGAGGAGGTTAAACCTGATAAACCAACATACGACGTAGAAAAACAACAGCCGGAAAACTTGGTAGAAAAGGCAGAGGAAAGACCATCTCAAAATATAATAGAAAAAGCTGAACAAACCCAGCCGGAAAAAGTGCAGGAGCAGCCTAAAAAACGTGTTTCATTTCAGGAAAAGGTTAGAACACAGACAATACCAAGAGATTTTCAGGATCGTTTCCGTCAAAACTTTCATTCAGAGATTCAGGTATCAGCGGTTTATACAATTAATATCACCGATCAGGAGAGAATATTAAGAATTGCTGTAGATTCAGGTAAATTGGATGTTTCATACACTTCAGATGAAAGTGCAGATGTTATTATCCGGCTTTCAAGCGGAGTGCTGAACAGAATTACTATGGGTGAGATGAATTTCCAGAGGACATTTATGAGCGGCGATATGAAATTTAAAGGAGATTTTAAGACGCTTCGTGCATTAGATCAGATTTTTCATTTTTCTTAAATGCATAAATTAGCGAGTTGTGTAAGGAGAGATAAAATGTCTTATCAGGCTTTATATAGGAAGTGGAGACCGGATGAATTTGATGAGGTAAAGGGGCAGGAGCATATTGTACGGACGCTGAAAAACCAGATTTTTGCTAAGCGTATTGGACATGCATATTTGTTTTGTGGAACTAGAGGTACGGGAAAGACGACTGTAGCAAGATTATTTGCCAAAACAGTCAACTGTGATAACCCAAGGAACGGAAGCCCATGTAATGAATGTGATTCCTGCAGGGCTATTAATGCACAGAATTCTGTAAATGTTATTGAGGTAGATGCGGCGTCAAACAATGGAGTGGACAGTATTCGCGAGATTAGGGATAATGTTCAGTACCCGCCTACTCAAGGGAAATATAAGGTCTATATTATTGATGAGGTTCATATGTTGTCTCCCAGTGCATTTCCGGCGCTTTTGAAAACATTGGAGGAGCCGCCGGAGTATGTTATATTTATTTTAGCTACAACCGAATCCCACCGTATTCCTATTACGATTATGTCTCGTTGCCAGCGGTACGATTTTCATAGAATTTCAATTGATACTATATCGAACAGATTAACGGAGCTTATGGAGAGAGAACATATAGAGGCGGAGGAACGGGCGATTCGTTATGTGGCAAAAGCGGCGGAAGGTTCTATGCGAGACGCCTTGTCTTTACTCGACCAGTGTATTGCGTTTCATTTAGGTGAGAAGCTCCTTTATGAGCATGTTCTGGAGATATTGGGCGCAGTGGATATGGATGTGTTTTCCGAGTTGTATGATACCATTTCCTGCGGCGATGTTTCCGGTATGTTGAATCAGGTGGAGAAAATGGTGATGGAGGGCAGAGAGCTTAGACAGATGGTAAAGGATTTTACATGGTATTTGCGGAATCTTTTGCTGGTTGCCGAAGCGCCGGATATCGGGGATGCCATGGATGTTTCCAAGGAGCAGCAAAAGCAGCTTAAAAACAAGATAGAGAGGGAATTAAATAAAGACTCAAAAGAAGATTTGAGCCTTAAGTTAATGAGGTATATCAGGATATGCTCGGATTTATCAAATCGTATTAATTTTTCAAGCCAGAAAAGGATTGATGTGGAGATTGCATTTTTAAAGCTGTGTAAACCTCAAATGGAGGGTGATTCAGAGAGTCTTAAGCTTCGTATTGCAGAGCTTGAGGAGAGGGTAAATGAATTGGCGCAGAATAAAGGTAATGCGGCGGCAGTTAATAATGAACCTGCAAATCAGGATACGTCTTTGGAGGAACAGGAGGAGTTTTTAAAGCAGCAAAGAGAGTATCTTATGAGCTTGGAGCCGCAGATATGGAGTGATATGAAGGAAGTATTTTTAAAGCTTCCTCTGGTTAGAAAGAGGGCTATAGAGCTCGGATATAAGATGTGCGAGGCGATTATGAAGGCTGCAAAGCCTAATATTACAAAGGGTGGTAAATGTCTGGTTTTTGTATTTGATTCAGGAGAGCATATGATAAAGTATCAGCAGGCAATACTTAAGGAGCATATAGACATTTTAAGTCAGGCGTTTTTGGAGGTCTGCGGGCGTCCTGTGGAATTTGAGATTGTGGAGAAACATGCAAACGAGGCGGTTAAGGCTACGGTTCAGGCAAAGCTTATTCGCACTATGATTGAGGAGGATTTGCCGGAGGAATTAAAGTGAGCCTTAAGTTAATTATTATATTTTTATATGGCAATTATATGCCAAAAGGGGTATAATAAGTGAAGTGTTAAAATCATTATTTAGGAGGTTTTTATGGGTAAGCGTGGAGGTTTTCCCGGAGGAATGCCGGGCAATATGAATAATCTTATGAAGCAGGCGCAGAGAATGCAGCGCCAGATGGAGGAGAAGACTGCCGAGATAGAGAATCAGTCGTTTGAGGCAACTGCCGGCGGCGGAGTGGTAGCTGTAACGGTATCCGGTAAGCGCGAGATTATGTCTATTAAGATGGATAAGGAAGTTGTGGATCCGGATGATATCGAGATGTTAGAGGACTTGATTGTTTCCGCTGCAAATGAAGCGCTTCGTAAAGTGGACGAGGCGTCAAATGCGGCTATGTCAGGAATTACAGGCGGATTAGGCGGAATGAGCGGACTTCCGTTTTAAAATAAAGTGATAAGCAGGTAGGATTTATGGATTACTATAGTACCTATATTTCCAGATTAATTGAAGAATTTGGAAGGTTGCCGGGGATTGGAGGCAAGACTGCGCAAAGGCTTGCATTTCATATATTAAATCAGTCGGATGAACAGGTAAAGCAATTTGCCAGAGTAATGCTTGACGCCAAGGAGAAGGTGCATTACTGCCAGTGCTGCCAGACCTTGACTGACAGGGATATTTGCCCAATCTGCTCAAGTGATAAAAGAGATAAGTCTACTATTATGGTTGTGGAGACCACAAGGGATATGGCAGCTTATGAACGTACCGGACAATATGAGGGAGTGTATCATGTCTTGCATGGCGCTATTGATCCGATGAAGGGAATAGGCGTAAATGATATTCGTTTGAAGGAATTGATTGAGCGGCTCAAGGGGGATGTTAAGGAGGTTATTGTAGCCACAAATTTGGGAGTAGAGGGAGACGCAACTGCTTTGTATATTAGAAATCTGGTTAAGCCTACAGGTATTAAGGTTACGAGAATTGCCAGTGGAGTTCCGGTTGGCGGCGATTTGGAATGTATTGATGAGGTGACTTTGCTCAGAGCTTTAAATGGCAGAGTAGAACAGTAAGAATAGAAATAATATGGCCGGTTGTAAGCTATAGAGCTGCAATTGACTTAATTAAATAATACATATGGAGGTAATGAGTATGAAGAGAATAGGTATGTTGACAAGCGGAGGAGACTGTCAGGCGCTTAATGCAACAATGCGCGGCGTAGTAAAGGGACTTAAAAACCTTTACAAAAAGGATGTGGAAATTTACGGTTTTATAAACGGTTACTGGGGACTTATGAGAGAGCAGTATAAACTGCTTCATTCAAAGGATTTTTCAGGTATTTTGACAAAAGGTGGAACTATTCTTGGAAGCTCCAGACAACCCTTTAAGCTGATGAATGTGCCTACAGAGGACGGACTTGACAAAGTGAAGTCAATGAAGGATACTTACAAAAAGCTGAATCTTGACTGCCTTGTCGTATTAGGAGGCAACGGTTCTCAAAAAACAGCTAATCTGCTGAGTGAGGAGGGCTTGAATGTAATCGGACTTCCAAAGACCATTGATAACGATTTGTGGGGAACAGATATGACATTTGGTTTCCAGAGCGCAGTAGATATTGCTACAGATGCTATTGATTGTATTCACACAACAGCGGCTTCACATAACAGGGTATTTATCGTTGAGGTAATGGGGCATAAAGTAGGATGGATTACATTACATGCAGGTATTGCAGGCGGCGCTGATATTATTCTCCTTCCGGAGATTCCATATGATATTAAAAAGGTATGTAAAGCTCTTGACAAGAGAACTGAACAAGGTAAGGGCTTCTCTATTCTTGCTGTAGCGGAGGGCGCTATTTCAAAGGAGGATGCAGAGCTTCCTAAGAAAAAGAGAAAAGAAAAGATTGCTAACCGTCCGTATCCGTCTGTTTCCTATGAGATTGCGGATCAGATTCGTGAGTATTGCGGTAAGGAGGTTCGAGTTACAGTTCCGGGACACACACAGAGAGGCGGAAGTCCTGTACCTTATGACAGAGTGCTTTCCAGCCGATTTGGTGCAAAGGCAGCGGAGCTGATTAAGAAAGAGGAATATGGTAAGCTGGTGGTACTGAAAAACAATATTGTAACAGCAATCCCATTAAGTGAAAGCGCCGGTAAGCTTAAGTATGTTTCTCCTGACGACGACATTGTAAAGGATGCAAAACTTCTTGGAATTTCTTTTGGAGATTAATTAAATTACATTTAGATAAGCAGGCAATTGCTTGAGTGAAGTGAAGATAAGAGGTATCATTATTTTTATTTTGGGTATTCCTAAGATAAAAATGTGATACCTCTTTAGTAAGAAAGGAAGCGTATAGTAATGACAAAGGTAGATATTGTTTCAGGTTTTTTGGGAGCAGGTAAAACTACTTTGATAAAAAAGCTGATTAAAGACGGATGGCAGGGAGAAAAGCTGGTACTTATTGAAAATGAATTTGGAGAGATTGGAATAGACGGTGGTTTTTTAAAGGAGGCCGGTATTCAGGTAACTGAGATGAATTCAGGGTGTATATGCTGTTCGCTGGTAGGTGATTTTGGTACAGCGTTAAAAGAAGTAGTGTCAACATATTCTCCTGACAGAATTATAATTGAACCATCGGGCGTCGGTAAACTTTCTGATGTTATTAAGGCTATTAGGGACGTGGCGAAGGAGGCCGATATTTCAGTTAATAATTTTGTGGCGGTTGTAGACGCCGGCAAATGCAAGATGTATATGAAGAATTTTGGAGAATTTTTCAATAATCAGATAGAACATGCAAAAACCATTATTTTAAGTCGTACACAGAACATCAATCAGGACAAGCTTGAGGCTGTAGTTGCTTTGATTAAGGAGCACAATGATAAGGCGGTTGTTGTAACCACGCCGTGGGACGATATCAGCGGAGTCAGCATTCTTGAAGCTATGGAGAAGAAGAATGCTTTCGAGGAGGAGCTTTTAAAACAAGCGGAGGTATGTCCTGAATGTGGACATCATCACGAACATGGCGAGCATTGTGACCATGAGCACCATCATGAAGAAGGACACGACCACGAGCATGAGCACCATCATGAAGAGGGACACGACCACCACCACGACCACGAGCACCACCATGAAGAAGGACACGACCATCACCACGACCACGAGGGACACCATCATGCAGACGAGGTATTTACAAGCTGGGGCAAAGAAACGCCGCATAAATATACAGATGATAATATGAAGGAGATTCTTGAAGTATTGGCAAATACAAAAGAATACGGAATAATTCTCCGCGCAAAGGGAATTGTACCTTCAGAGACCGGTGAATGGATTCATTTTGATTTAACTCCGGAAGAATATGAGGTGCGTCATGGTGCAGCGGATGTAACGGGACGTATATGCGTAATCGGAACTAATCTGTTGGAGGACAAGCTTACAGAATTATTTGGATTGGCTCAGTAGTATAGCTTTACGCTTATGTATTAAGCATGTACCTGAAATTTCATACTTTATTTATTGGAGTTCATATCATTAGGTTATGTAATTAGGAAGGGAATGCAGTATGGCAGAGGAAAGAGAGATACCGGTATACTTGTTTCGGGGATTTTTGGAGAGTGGTAAGACAACGTTCATTATGAACACTTTGCAGGATCCATACTTTTATAATGGAGAACGTACTTTGATTATAGCCTGCGAAGAGGGCGAGGAGGAATATGATAAAGAGATACTGCTGAAATACAACACAGTGGTAGTGTATGTAGATGAGCAGGAGCAACTAACAGCGCAATTTCTTAAAGAGCTTGATGACAAATACTGTCCTGACAGGGTTATGATTGAGTATAATGGAACATGGATTTTAGGAGATACCCTGATGATTGTTTCACCCGACGAATGGATTTATGTGCAAACAATTACTACCATTGACGCCAGCACTTATAAAGCGTATATGAGCAATATGGGCTCCATTATGATTGAACAGTATCAGGACGCAGATATGGTTTTATTTAACCGTTGTAATGAGAATACAAAGAAGAGCTTTATGAGAAGCAATGTAAAAGCGGTCAACCGAAGGGCGCAGGTATTATATGAGGCGGCGGAGGACAGCGAATTTGACGATAGCGAGGACGAGCTTCCGTTTGATGTAAATGCCGGAGTAATAGATATCGGCGATGATGATTACGGTTTATGGTATATCGACGCCTTGGATAATCCGGATAAGTATAAGGGAAAGACTGTGCATTTTAAAGCAATGGTATATAAGGGGCCGGGATTTGCGAAAAATGTTATAGTACCGGGGCGTCATGCTATGACTTGCTGTGCGGACGACATTGCCTTTGTAGGATTTATGTGTAAGGGAGACGCCTGCAAGGATTATAAGAAAAAGGATTGGGTTTATGTGACTGCTCAGATAAAGGTTGAGTTTATTCCCGCCTATAAGGAAAAGGGACCGGTGCTTTACGCCCAGAAGATAGAGCCGGCGCAGCCGCCTAAAGAGCAGCTTGTGTATTTTACCTGATTGAGATTTTACACATGAAGTTTTAAATCATTTTACTCACAATGTGAGGTTTGAGTCATTTTTAAAGCGGTGAGTTCTAACTTGCCGCTTTTTCTCTAAACGATTTAGAGTACAACCCAAAAGGAGACAAACTATGAAAAAACCGGAAATTATAATGGAAGATGAACATATTATTGTATGCGTGAAACCGGATGGAATGCCGGCGCAGAGTGATAAGGGCATGAATATGGATTTGACGTCCTACTTAAAGACGCATTTGGCAGAGGAGGCAATAAAGGCAGGAGCGCCCTATAATGGAGAACCGTATCTTGCCATTATACACAGACTGGACAGACCGGTAGGCGGAATTATGGTATTTGCCAAGACAAAAGAAGCGGCGGCAGATTTGAGCCGCCAGTCAAGGGAGCATACAATGATAAAATATTATCAGGCTATATTAAATGGCAGTTTTGACGAGTGGGAGGGTACCTTTGAGGACTATATTGTAAAAGACGGAAAGACTAATTTAAGCAGGGT
>CANQSN010000082.1 GCA_947626505.1 uncultured Lachnospiraceae bacterium | reverse complement strand
AATAACAATGTGTGTATCGCAGATTTATCTGTATTGTGTGGTACTTGTATTACCATGCCTTGCCCGATACTGCTCCCAACAGTGTCGGGTGGTACACCATTCATTCTTGAATTCTCATCTATATTTTACCATACACACATTTGTTATACAAGTGAAAATTTACAGCAATCCGGCGTATCAGATAATAATGCACACCATTCCGCCATTGCTGTCATTTATAATCTTCTCCATCGTATCCTGAAGCTTCATCTGGCTGTCCTCATTCATCTTGGAAGCCTTAGCATTTAACCCCTCCTCCACAAGCTGCTTAATCGTCTTGCCGAAAATATTAACATTCCAAATATTCTGCGGATCAACAGCGCAGTCCTGTTTCATATAATCAATAAGCTCCTTTGCCTGCTCCTCCGTACCAATTACAGGCGCAATTTCCGTAGTAATATTAGCCTTAATCATATGAACGGAAGGCGCCTCCGCCTTAATCTTAATGCCATACTTGCTTCCATGCTTTATAAGCTCAGGCTCTGCCACCTTAATAGTGCTTTGCTCCGGCGTGACCACTCCGTAACCCTTCTGGTTCACCATATTAACAGCATTTGCCACCTGCTCATACTCTTTCTTTTTCTCTGCCATTTCCTTTAATACCTGCATAAAATGATACTCATTCGATATAGTAAGCCCCATCATCTGGCTTATCATCTCATAATAGTATTTATCATTAAACGACATATTAAGCTGTACGGTTCCATCAGCTAAATTTATGGAGTCAATCTTTATAGTTTCAACAGCCTCCTTGTTTGGAAATTCCAACTGATATAAATCCTTCATCGTATTGACGCTGTCTAAAATCTCATGTCCAGCACCGATTACATTTTCCTTCAGCCAATGATTAGCCGGCAGTATCTCTACCCATTTTGGCATGGTAAAGTTAAGAGTGTTAATTGGAAATTCCAACACAATGGCGCTCAAAATATTTATAATATCATCTTTTTGAAGCTGTTCGCAGTTGACCGGCAGCACAGCCACCTGATATTCCTTCTCCATCTGCTGCGCTAACGCCACAGTTTCAGGCGACTTCGGGGTAACTGTATTTAACAGAACGACAAATGGCTTATTCAGTTTGGAAAGCTCGCCTACCGTTCGCTGCTCTGCGGCTAAATAAGAAGCTCTCGGCAATTCTCCAAAACTTCCGTCAGTAGTTACAACAACCCCAATTGTTGAATGGTCGCTTATAACCTTTTTTGTGCCGATTTCCGCAGCTTTGGTAAATGGAATCTCATACTCGAACCACGGCGTATGCACTAAACGCTCCTGCTCATTTTCCATATGCCCTGTAGCGCCATCCACCATGTATCCTACGCAATCAATCATGCGGACTTTCATGGAAATGTCATCGGACAGGGAGATTGTAGCAGCCTCCTTTGGAATAAACTTTGGCTCTGTGGTAGTAATTGTCCTGCCGGCAGCGCTTTGGGGCAGCTCATCCCTTGCCTGCTCCTTATATGCCGGCTCAGTGATATTGGGCAGCACCAAAAGATCCATAAACCGCTTGATAAAAGTTGATTTTCCAGTACGAACAGGTCCTACTACCCCTATGTAGATTTCACCGCCGGTTCGGGATTTGATATCTTTGTATAACTGATTATTGTCCATAAAAAACTCCTCCTTGCTTACTAATTCATAGTATGCAGGGAAGAGTTTTTTTATGACATCCTCCATCCGGCGTTATATTTATTTTTGCATAATCCCCGATTGAGCTTACCCCAGCCAAGTCCGAAGCCATCCACACAAACCAGAACATAACCGTCAGGCCCGTCAATTGAAATAGTCTCTCCCTTTAAATAACGCATAATCCGCTCATCATCCGGTTTAAGGGAAATAGCATATTGGCAATTCTTCTCCTGCAAGGATACTGCAAAGGGCTGACTTGGCTCAAACCGCTTTTTCTTATTATCTCCTAAAAACACTCCTGAACGGAGAATCCTGAGACCGCGCACATCCGCCATATCTTTTGGCGCAGAATACAGCTTTCCTTCATGCTCCTCAAGGCGTTCTTCATCAATAGGAATATCAATTCCTTTAAAAAACTCTCTCGCCTCCTCGGTAAGCTGCGCGCCTTTATAAGGATACATGCCATAGTCGGGATTCATATCCAAATATTCATACGGTATTCCATCCGACTTGCACTCCTCCTCTGTACGTTTCCTAAACAACGCCAGAAAATGTCCCTCGCCTTTTATTCTATGGGGCCACAACCGCCTTGTATACTCCATATTCTGAACAGGCTCCAAAGCCCACTCATTATGGCCTGTATCAAATCCATCAAACATTGGAAGTTCAACAAGCTCCATATAAGGACACTGCTTTAGTAAATGAGCAACCGCCTCCTCATCCTCCTCCGGTGAAAATGTACATGTTGAATATAACATCATTCCATCAGGCTTTAAAAGCTGAGCCCCCGCAACAATAATGCGCCTTTGTATATCAGCATAATATTTTGTTCCAACCTTCTCCCAATTACTTATAATGGAAGGCTCCTTGCGAAACATACCCTCTCCTGAACATGGCGCATCAATCAAAATCTTATCAAAATATCCCCTGCATTTTAAAAGCAGCTTCTCCGGCGGCTCGCTTATCACTACTGAATTAGTAATTCCAAAAAGCTCAATATTCTTTAACAACGCCCTAGCCCTTGAATTGCTTATATCATTTGCATACAAAATACCCGTACCATGAAGCTTTGCTCCGAGCTCTGTAGTCTTGCCTCCCGGCGCCGCGCACATGTCTAACACCCTGTCGCCTTCGGCTATAGGAAGGAATGCCGCCGGACTCATAGCGGAAGGCTCCTGCAAATAATAAAGTCCCGCATGATAATACGGATGCTTTGAAGGCTGTTCATTGCTGTCATAATAAAACCCATTGTCAGTCCATGGAACAGGCGTAAGCTCAAAGGGTGAAAGCTTCAGAAATTCCTCTACAGAAATCTTATGGGTATTGACTCTAAGTCCCTGATACCTCGGCTTATCATAACACTCAAAATAAGCGTCCGCCTCGTCGTTTAGTTGTTCCCTAATCCTATTCTTAAAGCCTTCCGGTAATCTCATATCATGTCCCTCAGTAAATCTAATTGTATATCATACTCTGCGCACGATACCCCTGCGCAATAATATCAAGCTGTTTGCTGAAATGAGCCAGCGACTCCAAATCCTCCTTGCTGTATATACGGTAAAATTCGTCCTGAATCTTAGCTACTTCCCTTTTGTTTGCCACTTTATAAAGATTTTGAATATTATTTAAAATGTCGCTGACAATATTATCTTTAATCTGGAATGAATTCTGAGCATCCATAATCTCATCACGCACTGAGCTCATCTCCTCATCCAAAACTATAATAGCCTCCGACGCATTGGACAGCTTATTGCGGATATGCTCAGGCATATTACCCTTATACTTATATTGAAGAGAATGTTCAATAGTCGCCCAGAAATTCATAGCTAATGTACGAATCTGAATCTCCGCCTTAATCTCTTTAGGCCCGTTGCATGTGTTCACTTCATAATAAATTATAATGTGATAGCTTCTGTATCCGCTCGGTTTCATGTTAGTGATATAATCCTTCTCGCTCTTAATCCTCATGTCCTTACGGGAACGAATAATATCCACAACCTTATCAATATCCTCCACAAACTGGCAGATAATTCTAATTCCTGCAATATCATCAAGTCTCTGCTCCATCTCCTCCATAGGAATACGTTTCTTTTGCAGTTTCTCTAAAATGCTGGAAATAGTCTTGACACGTCCAATAACCTGCTCAATTGGAGAATACAAATCAAAATTGCGATGTTCCCGAATAATGTGGTTAAACTTAACCGTAAGTTCATCCACTGCCAGATAATAGGGATCTAAAATCTCACGCCAAAGCTGAATCTCCATAACCCCACAACCTTTCTTAATTCTAATTCATAAATAATCCTTTCATTCATTCAACGCATTAATACTATTATTATCTTCTTTAATCCGATCTCATAAACTATGATAATTATACCATAAACCCTCTATTAAAACAAATATTTCACAGTATTTACATAAACAAAAAACTGCTTTTTAGTATATATCGCTGTATTTTAAGAAAAAGCTTACATTATCTTTTTAAATTAATTAAATCCTTTAGAAAAGGGTATGGATTTATGCTTATATCAGACCACTCATTTTTCATTTCCTGTTCATCTAATACAAACATGCCGCTCGAATATGTGGAAAACCATATTTTTAACTGCCTTGCCGATAAATGATTTACATAAATTCCTACATGTAAATGTACCGGAAATTTTCCTGTAGTACCTTCCTCACCATAACCTGTATCACCCATAAATCCCAACATTTGTCCGGCGGTCACATAATCCCCCGTCTTCAAGTCATCTGAATAAGAGGACAAATGCGCATAGTAATAATACACCCCATTTTCACTCCTGATTCCAATTCGGTATCCCCCTAATGTAAGCCATCCCATTTGCTCAATTACTCCATCTGTCATTGATAAAACAGGAACAACTCCGGACTGATTTGCATCATACATTAAATCACAGCCTTCATGAATACGACTTACATTATTGTTATAATCTGCATTTGCGCTTCTTGAAGCTCCCCATGTATCATCAAAGCTTATGGCGCTTTGATAACTTATAGGATAAGGCAGGCTTTTTAATTCCTCGGAAATATTTTTACATAATATGAGCCTTTTTCGTTTAGCATAATCAATCGGTTCTGTGCGAAAATCCATCAGCTTTTCCTGAACATTTTCATTTGTATAAACAACGCTTGCTCTTAATATTTTGAGACTTCCCCAATATATAAGACTTCCGCACAAAATTACAAAAAAAAGCAAAGAGTATGGAATACTCCCGCACCACCTATTAAATTTGTGTTTAATCCTTAAAATTAAAAAGCGCATAAAAAAGCCCCCATCAACAACCTATGTTGACGGGGTAAAAATTATGTATCTATATTATTAAAAATATCTAAGCTTCACCATTAATCTCCGCTATAATCTTAGGGAGCAGCTCATCAACCTTGTCATTGTCAAGCTGACAGGTACCGGCATTTTTATGCCCGCCTCCGCCATACTTAAGACACAGCTCTCCAATATCAAAATCAGAAGAACGGTTTACAATAGACTTGCCAATAGTAACTGCGGTATTCTGTTTTTTAAGTCCCCACATAACATGAATAGAAATCTTTGCTTCGGGATACATTGCATATACCAGAAAACGGTTGCCTGTATAAATAGTCTCCTCATCCTTAAGAGGAAGCACAACTACATCGCCATGAATCTCATGCACCCGCTCAATCTGAGCCTTAAATAACTCCTGTTGTTCAAAATAAAGGTCTACTCTCTCCTTAACGTCAGGCAGCTCTAAAATATCCTTAATAGGGTGCTCCAGACAATAATCAATCAACTGCATCATAAGCTCATAATTAGAAATGCGGAAATTACGGAAACGTCCCAATCCGGTTCTTGCATCCATAAGATAGCTTAAAAGCACCCAGTCAGTTGGATGCAGAATATCTTCCATTGTAAACTGTGCAGAATCCGCCTTATCCACAGCCTCCATAATCTCATCCGTAATCCTAGGAAGCTTTGCCTTGCCGCCATAATAGTTATATACCACCCTTGCAGCGCTGGGAGCGTCAGGCTCAATAATATGATTGGGCTTAGGTCCGCCTGCTCTTGTAATCTCACTGGAATGATGATCAAATGCAAGCTTAACGCCTTCAACATAAGGAAGGTTTGTTGTGATATCACGCTCTGTAACCTCAATAAGCCCGTCCTGCATATCCTTAGGATGTACAAACTTAATATCATCAATCATGTCAAGCTCCTTTAAAATCATGGCGCACACCAATCCATCAAAATCACTTCTGGTAATTAAACGATAGTTATCACCCATAATATATTAATCCTCCGTATCCTAATATTAATGTATATATTTTACTACAGAAACACATATTTGGCAATCGCTAGCAGTAAAAAATTACCGGCATAATACGTTTTAATTGTCCTTAAAATCCCTCCACTGCTCATATAGAGGTTTTTTTAGCTTACGCCTTGTTATTTCCACAAGCCCAAGTCTTGTAATATCCACTAAAACCGTCTTAACAGAATCCATTAAAAGCTGCTCCTTTAGATATTTGAGCAGTTCCTTTTTATGCTCAGCCTTTTTCATATCAATAAAATCTACAATAATAATTCCAGAATAATTTCTAAGCATAATCTGCCTTGCAATCTCCTTAGCCGCTTGAAGATTTACCTTTAGAATATGCTCCTCCTTATTATCTCTGCCCTTTATATCCTTGCCGCTGTTCACATCAATAACTGTCAACGCCTCGGTAGGTTCTAAAATAAGATACCCGCCGCCCTTTAACCAAACTTTTTTAGCAACCGCCTCCTTTAGAATATGCTCAAGCTCATAAACCGCTTTAAGCGGAAGCTCATTATTGTAAAACTCTATATTAACCTTTGCAAAACGATTTTCATTTTCCCTCTCCAATTGCTTATATATAGCCTCGTCGTCAGTAATAACAGCGCTGTCCTCACCTATTCCCGTCCGGTTCATAATCTCCCTTAAAACAGACTTGCTTTTATACAGGCATTTGCCGGATACGCTTGATTTAGCTTTAAACATAAGACTTTGAAGCTGTTTAATCAGGCTGTCGGCATCGGCGAGCAGTTGCGAAAATGAAGCGTTTGCTCCGCTCGTTCGCACTATAAAGCCGCATAATTCGCTCTCCTCATACTCATTTTGCAAATGCAAAAGAACTTTTTCCATATCAGCCCTTAGCCGCCTATACTCCTCGTTTCCTATCTTCTTTGAAATGCCTATTCCCTTTTTGTGATAAGTCAGAACTAAAAACTCTCCTGTAAGATTAAAATAACATGAACCTCCTGCGTTTTTTGATTTAGACGCCTCGCGCTCAATCTGCACTAAAATCTCATCATTTACATGGGGAGTATTATCTTTTTTAACATTCAAAAACGTAGTATGCTTATTGTCCTCCAGTGAATAATAACACTGCTCATCGCCTATCGTAACAAAAGCCGCCTTAATATTGGGAATAATGTTATTAATTCGTCCGGTAAAAATATCCCCTACCTGCCACTCGCCCTCCTTATTTGAAATTACCTGTATCTCCACACAAGCTTCGTTCTCAAAGGAAAATGCCAGAAGCCTGTTTTCTAAATTTGTTATTATTGTTTTATTACGCAC
>CANQSN010000081.1 GCA_947626505.1 uncultured Lachnospiraceae bacterium | reverse complement strand
AATATTCCCCATTTGCCATGTAAAGCTCCTGAAGATTATTTAAACTGTCTATGCCATTTAACCCTTTAAGATTCCTGCATTTGCTTATATCAAGAACCTTGAGGTTAGAAAATGCTTTCATATCCGGCAAATCACATACCCCTAGCAATAACCCTAGGTTTTCAAGCTTAGTTAAAGCTGTAATGCCTGTCAACTCATCAGGATGCTGTAAAACCAAGGTCTTAAGCTTTGCGAATTTAGAAAGCTCCGGCATACCATTAAGCCCGCTGCAATCAAGATACAGGCTTGTAAGACCGGTTGCATACTCTAATTTTTCAGCATCATACACCTTATCATTACCAACACTGTAAAGAGATTTGAGCTTTGGCATATCTTTAAGGAAGCTGTAGCTTTTTATATCTGTATAGGAAATTGACAGCTTCTCCATATTAGGACATTCTTTAAGGAAAGAAAAATCGCCAATGCTGCTGCCATAAACTGTTAATTCAGTAAGGGTTTCCAGCTCACCGCTATTAACCAGCTCTGTAACCTCCTCCTTTTTATCCACTTTATAGCTGCCATCCTCCTCAATATAAGATGGTCGCTCTGTAGTTGCCTCCGCTACAGGGAATCCCAAGGGCTCCCGATAACTATCATAAACGGAATCCTCCTTCTGACCACTCTCTAATTGTTTGTCCTTATGCTTCTCAGCATTGTTTGCATAATTTTTAACCGAAAGGGAATCCGGCAAAAAGCTGGACAGTGTCACATACAGTAATATAGCAAATAAAACATAACCTGCCACAATAAGCGCTGTGGTACGTCTGCCCTTGCTGGCAATCTTTTCCTGCCTGCTCCTGTCGTATCCGGTATTATAATTATTACTATCATTTTCACTATAGCCTGTATTTTCCCATATGTTATAATATGCGCAAGCAGGCTCTTGTGCATATTCCCTTACACTGTTTATCACTTCGCGAAAATGAGACTGATAATCTCCGTCACATGCATTATGCCATTGATTGGACAACAAAAAATACTCCAGAGTTCTTGATGGAATGGACTCGTCAAGCCGGAACGCAATAATCGGGATTCCTTTTAAAACTGCCCGCTCCACTTCGCGAAGCGACCTATCCGACTCATTATAGCTTGCTGAATACAGGCAAAACATATACCGGCATGTATCTAATCCATTATTATAATCCACATTAATTCCACTATCTGAATCAGGCGACATCTCATATGAAATACCCTCGCCGGCCAAAACCCTTGCCAACTCCTCCGCCACTGTCCAATCCTGCCGGACATAAGAAATATATATCTTTGCCATTTACATATCTCCCTTCCATGGAATATTAGCCACAAATGTAAATCTGCCTTTTTCATACCGAAACATGCTGATTCCATGAAGCTCCTTCACCGCCATTTTCATATTGACGGTTCCATATCCATGAAAACTTTTATCATTCTTTGATGTAGAAAGCTTACCTTCATTTACCATAACAGGCAGGCAGGAGTTGGTAATTATAATCGTAAGTCCATTTTTTCGATACAGCTTCACCTTTATATAAACATCCTTTATCTTTCCTTCATTACCCTCACCACTTACATATGACTGCTCAAGCCTTTCACATGCTTCAATAGCATTATCAAGTCCATTACTCAATACAATACATAAAAATGCAGGATTCATTGTAAGGTCCCGAAAACTGTCTGATAAAATCTCACAATAAATGCCAGCCTCCTGCGCTTTTAGAAACTTCTCATTAAGCACTGCATCAAGAAATGGATTACCTGTAAATGACCTAACCTTCTTTTTCGTAAGCTCTGCACCCATTTCCCTTATATATCCTTTTGCCCCTTCAATGTTTCCCTCTGATATAAGTTTTTCAAGCTCTTCAAGCCTTGTTACCATAGACCGCTTTGCCTGCCTCATCTCCTCATAAGACTGCTCCAATTCCCGATAATACCCTGTCTGCATCGCAAGTCTCCTGTGTTCCTTCTCCACTTTTTTCACACTCCTGTTTCAATAGATAAAAGCTGCTTATGAATTAAATCCATGTATTATTCCTCTCTTTTGTTATCACAATATGCAGCGTGAAGCCTACAGCCTTTCGACTGACGTTACCAGACGTACCCATCCCTTTTTGTTGGTTAAGACTCTGACATTTCCATGCCCATCAGTATTATAATACCATATCTTTTTTTGTTTATCATCCGTTTTTAACGTTTTGTAACTTAATATGAGCTTTTCCTTTTTAATGCCTGAGGTCAAATTTCACCCTCAACAGTCCATTTCCTTTCACAACGGACTAAAAAATAACTGTATCACCTACATATCATTTATTTCGTGAACATGTAGACGATACAGTATTTTTCTGAAAAGAAATTTAAGGGGTTGAGCATCATAAAGTATATACATATTTACCCGCATGCTAATTTAATGTACTTTACCTTTACAATTTGCAAAATCTACATCTTAATTTCTTGTTCCATTGTATAGCTGTCCTTTAAAGTTACTACCACTCCCACACACATTATGCACTAGTACAACGAATATTAAGTTTTGGATAGTTTGACGCAGAATATTTTTCCGAGAGTACTACTTCACAAACGCAGGCGTAGCGGTGGCTACGTCGAGGCTTGGGGAGTAGTGCTATCGGGAAAATAGACAAGTCAAACTACCAATTACTTAGTATTCGTTGTACTAGCACCTTATCCGCAGTTACATAATATGTATGGAAATCCTCAACTTCAAGATTGTAAAACTTTATCGGCTTACTTAGTTTTTCAGTTGTATTACCTGTTACTGTTACAACTTTACCATTACCTGTATGAAGCTTATCTCCTGCTTCAATCTCTGCTACTACCCAGCCCCTGTCTTCTACATAGAATGGATGGTTGGCTGTGGTGTCTATGTTCTTATCTTCATCAAGCTTTGCATCTGTTGAGATGTGGGTTAATTCTGTTGCTTCCCTGATAACTGTCCATGCTGATAAAAGTTCCGGTGCTTGGATTCATGTATCTGGCTCTTAGGTAATATAATCCTGTTTAAGCATTATATTGTTCTTTGGTGTAGAGGTAGTCGTTCGTGTTGCTTCCTGCTGTTTTGTGCATATGTACTTATGGGAAACATTTCCCATGCCATAATTACAGACAATGCAAGAGCAATCAGTCTGCGTGATTGTTTTATTTTTCTCATATTCATACCCCTTCATATATTGTATTTTGCATTTTATTTTAAGTATCTGGTATTATTACATCCTGCCGGAATCTATTATGGCACAGTTTATTATAGAAATTTGTTATATCCCATATGACTCAAACACTTCCTTTACCCAGCCGGTCTCCCATTCATATGTGGCATCCTTCATGTATTCCTTTGCCCCCGCAAGCCCCTCCCTGTATATTTTATCCATTCTCTCCTTTGTCCATGGCAGCTCCTTATAGCCGTCCTTCTCAAGAAGCCCCCTGTTCTCGTGGCCCGGCACCCCATACCCCGGGCACTGCACCAGTTCTATATAGGTCACCTCTTCAAAGGGCCTGGGTGAAAAATATTTGTGCCAGATACGGTAAAAATCATCAAAGCGGTTTCCATCCACCGGCATGTACCATATTATTCTAAAATTATTCTTTTCAATTTCCCGGAAAAAGTATTCAAAACATTTCAGTACCTTCTCCCTCAGCCTTTTATCCTCAGGATGCTGCAGTGTCTTTAGAATGTAATAGTAGAAAGCGCAGTAATCATACACTATATTCTCATTGCAGTATTTTATCCTTCTTTCCTTAAAGTGCCTGCAGGACTTAAGCATCTTTTCCGCAGTGTCAAAATCCCCTCCCATTGCAAACCATTTGAATAATATATTAAAATTCTCATTCCCGCCCTCTATGTTTCTTGTGATGGCTTTCTGTATTCCCTTTAGCACTTCCCGGTCTTCATGACCGGTAATGAAGTACCTGTATGTGTAAAGTATCGTCATCTTTTCAAACTCCGCATAGAGCTCACTCACCTTCTTTCCCGTGCCATAGTCAGCGGCACGGTTATTGTTCTTTACTGCCATGTCCAGCCAGGCGTTACCCTCAAGCGCTTCAATAAAGGCATCCCTGTAATTCTCATATAATATGGGATTCCTAATTCCATGGGAAAACATCCGTGCCAGGGCAAGGGCATTCCTCTTAAATGCCCTTGGATTACCGGGAACAATGTATTCCCTGTTATCCCTTATAAATTCCTGGTGGAAGCGTTCTTTCCTTTCTGCCTTTTCAGCCCTGGAACGGGAATAATGTGTCTTGTCAAGGTAGACAAGCTCCCCCCTTTTAAGCCGCTCAACATCCTGCATTTTTTTTCTGCGTTCCTCCGAGCCTTTTCTGCCTCCCAACCTTAAATCCAATGGTATTGCATTTTCCGTCTTTATGGGTATCTTTCTTATAAGCCTCCCCCTGACCTCCTTTGGGAATGCCTTTGCCTCTTCCAAAAAATCCCCGTATATTTTATCCTGCATTTCCCTGTCACATGTCACAGCGGTTTTACCACCCTGCCCTGCCATATTCCATGTTTCCTGCCATAAGCCGAACACACTCTGTTCCTTCACCTTTTTATTTCCCATCCGGCATGCATACAGATAATTCACTGTGTTTATTTCAATGTCCCATGGCACAATCCCCTCATTTTTCATTATGCTGTATTCTTTTTCCCTGAAATCCCTGTAACATGCTTTTACATGCTCTTCACTTCCGGACGTCATTATAAGCTCTTTGAAAATGTCTGCATACCTTATGCTGTCCCTTTCCTGTTCCAGTAATGCACATGCCCTTTCATGCATTCCTGCCTTTACGTAATAACAGAACAGGCTTCTTTTGTCCCTTATCATCCCTTCACTGCCACTTGCTGTTTCCATAATACATTTTAAGCTTTTTTTGTTTTCCCTGCCTTTGGTTATATACTCCAGCTCATAACCGGTGCACTTTAGCAGGAAAGCCGTTTCCTCCACACACATGCTGTCCCCCATTAAGGCAGTGTCCTTAGTGCGCTTTAATGCCTCTTTTGCATATTCCAGGGCCAGTACAGCGGCTTTTAATGCCGGCCCGTAAAGCCCGCACTGTATGTATGCCGTGCATTCATGGTAAAGCTGCCTCACTGTCTCCACAATCCTGCCATCCTCCCTCATGGTAAGGCTGTCATTGTCAATCCCATACCTTGGAAGAAGGCTCTCCGCCATCCTCCTGTATGTATCCTCCACTTCTTTGTATGAGTGAAATCCCATGTATTATTCCTCCCTTTGTTATCATAATATGCAGCGTGAAGCCTGCAGCCTTTCGGCTGATGTTACCAGAAGTACCCAGCATGGTATACTGGGCTTTAAACATTCTTCCTGTTTTGCTTGACAGGTTCCCACATGCATCATAATTGCAGTTATCTATAACACTGATATTTTCGTTGGTTAAGACCCTGACATTTCCATGTCCGTCAGTATTATAATACCATGATTTTTTCTTATTTTCATCTGTTTTTGTTTCTGCGTCAGCACTGCGCTCCATGCTGATAATGTCCGTGTCTTCTTTCGTACAGAATGAATTGAGCACCTTACATGGAAAAGTCACAACAAAACAGAGAAACAAAACTACACTATTCCTCTCACCTTCTTGGCACTTTTTTCTATATAAGAAGTTGAACGGATACACTGTCACCAAATGTTCAAAGAAAGTGTAAATTGAAGTGCTATATTCAAAAATAGTTGTAAAGAATTAAGACATGAAAAGTTTTTAATAAAGTAAAATAGCCAGTAGATTTTTTATGTCTACTGGCTCACAAATTTATTATTTCAAATGGATACTGCTAACTTTCATAAAGATGGATACATCCTGCAGAACACAGGACACGAAGCAGAATAAATCCCCTTCGTGGTGTGATGTTAACTCTGAAAAAGAACAGTTGCAAGTCAATTTTTTAGCCTTGTTGGGGAAATGTGAAAGAAGTTACTTGCAGAAAATATAAGAAAAATGTTAGGGTCGAAAATAGTGCGGGTTAAAGGTTTTATGCCGCCCGAAGGCGGCAATAAACCGAAAAACGCCCACCGGCAGAGCCGTTGGGAGAAATTTGTCATGACATAACATCCTCTGCTGTTAGAAATCTGTTATGCCTTTGCCGACTGGCAATTTTCGCCCAAAAATTTCCTACTTAATACCAAAAATCATCTGAATATTCAGACTCAATTTGACTTATATCAATATCAGTATTCACCTTTGGCATTTTTTCAATACTAAGTATAAATTTTTCTATACTTGTATTTGCTAAAAACAATCCTTCTTGTTCCAAAAATTCGTGCAACCAAATATATATTTCTTCGTTCTTCGATATGCAAATATAATTCCCTCCATCCATTTCTGCTATAGGATAAATGTCACATGGTAATTGTTTTTTTAACATTTCATATATTCCGATTAAATCATATTTTGTATTTAATCCTATAAATTCAATAAATGTTTCATATCCTTCTTCATTAGCAAATGGTGAAAGCTGTTGAGATACAAAACCATACCCTTCATTTATCATAACACCTTCATAATTTTCCAAAATATAAAGAAGTTCTGGACTCATTTTTATTCCAGTTAAATTCTCATATTCTTGTAATTTTTCCTTGCTAATTTTTTGGACATTCTTAAATTCGAATATTTCTTCACATTTTTTAAGAAAATCGTTATTCATCAATTTCCTCCTCTCATATCTGAAGCTGAACCTATATGTGGAATATTACCATGCAAATCCGTCGGAACAAATATTATTTTAGTATTAGAATAATGATGTGGTGTCAAACCTTGATTTTTCAACCACTTTTTAGCCGCATTTTGAGACGTAATTCTTCCATTACTGTCCGCCATTAATTTTTTATAAACAGCACTAAAGTCACTACTAGTTCCATTTAGCGCTCCTACTTTAAACGTCTGACTACCTTTTACCCACTTAGAAAAATCTGGCCTACCATTTATAAAAGGAATCCCTTCCCCTCCTGTTATTTTATTTACAGCATCAAGGTCTGAATACCATAAACTATTACCCTCTTCACCAGACCAATGACCGTTACTTCTTGGTAACCTTGTTCTAGTACCACTCTCATACATATTATGCACCAGCACCCTATCCGCAGTTACATAATATGTATGGAAATCCTCAACCTCAAGATTATAAACCTTTATCGGTCTGGCAAGTTTTTCCGTTGTATTTCCTGTTACCGTTACAACCTCACCATTACCTGTATGAAGCTTATCTCCCGCTTCAATCTCTGCTGCTGCTACCCAGCCCTTTTCTTCTACATAGAATGGATGGTTGGCTGTGGT
>CANQSN010000080.1 GCA_947626505.1 uncultured Lachnospiraceae bacterium | reverse complement strand
GGCGGACGGAGGTGGTAAAGGTTATGAAGCTGGATTATACATTTGACAGGCAGCTTATGCTGGAACGTGAAGACAGCAGGGAAGAAGGTCGAGAAGAAGGTTGGGAAGAAGGACTGGAGCAAGGCCGGGAAGAAGGGCTGGAGCAAGGCCGAGAAGAAGGACTGGAGCAAGGCCGGGAAGAAGGGCTGGAGCGAGGCCGAGAAGAAGGATATGAAGAGGGGATGGAACAGGGAAGGTTGGAGGGTATAAAAAGCGGAGTGTTTGCTTTGCATGAAATAGGATATTCCATATCAGAAATTGCCCAAAGGCTGGATTTGGAGGAAGAAAAGGTATTTGAGATACTGGATTTGAAGAAGTAGCCTGTTGGTGCTATATAGTTAATATTTTATTTTAATAAAGATAGGAGATACTAGATATGTACATTACTTGCTTGGATTTGGAAGGTGTATTGGTTCCGGAGATTTGGATTGCATTTGCAGAGGCAACAGGGATTCCTGAGCTTAAGAAGACTACAAGGGATGAGCCGGATTATGATAAGCTTATGCAGTATAGAATAGGTATTTTAAAGGAGCATGGATTGGGGCTTAAAGAGATTCAGGAAACAATCGCAACAATTGATCCTATGCCCGGTGCGAAGGAATTTTTAGATGAGCTGCGCTCTATATGCCAGGTAATTATCATAAGTGATACATTTACACAGTTTGCGACACCGTTGATGAAAAAATTAGGTTGGCCTACTATTTTTTGTAATTCGCTTGAGGTAGCAGATAATGGTGAGATTACAGGATTTAAGATGAGGATTGAGCAGTCGAAGCTTACTACAGTGAAGGCATTACAGTCTATTGGGTTTGATACTATTGCCAGTGGAGACAGCTATAATGATTTGGGTATGATTCAGGCAAGCAAGGCGGGATTTTTGTTCCGCAGTACAGATCAGATTAAGGCAGAATATCCTAAGCTTCCTGCATTTGAAAGCTATGATGAGCTTATGGCAGCTATAAAGGCAGAGATTGAATAATAAGCATGTTAGTGCTGTATGCAATATGCAGAATATGGTTAAGTCTGTATTAAATAATATTTTTACATAAAGGGAGTGGTTTTGAACTTGCAAAGCCGCTCCCTTTAAATAGATATGTATTATTTGTATCTATTTTTCAAAATACATGAACTGATTAAGAAAAATAGTTTTAAACTATACGTCAAAAGTCGTATAGTTTTTTGACCGCTGATTTATACTCTGGAAATCTTCTGTAGGCTTCTATTAGATTCTGTTCCTCACAGGAAAGAGAATCCATAGTTATGCGGTCGCTACTACGGTTCTGGTATCCAAATGTCTCAAGTACATCGCCGATTTTATAAAGCTCGCATAATCTCATAAGAGTATCAGCGCTTGGCTGTGCTGTTCCATTTTCCCAACTATATACTGTTTTGATGGAAACATAACCGTCTTTTTTCGCCAGTTCTTCGGAAACTTCTTTAACCGATAATCCCATTTTTTGGCGATAAAAGCGAAGTCTTTCAGCAAAATTAGATTGTTTCATTTTTTTCACCTCTTTTCTTAATTCTAGACAGTGAGAAATGTGCTGTCAATGAAAATTCTCGGAAATAATTAGAAAAAATTCAATATTCTAATTTAAAAAGATGAAAGTGGTATTATGTGAAATAATTTCTATTTTTAATAGAAATTAAATGTATAAATCATAGAAGAGTTCCATTTCCACAATGCTATTATAATGGAATGTGTTTTAAGAATTATCATGAAGAAATAGAGTGCAGTGATGGTTGCTATACTGCACTCTTATAAATCATATAGCTTTCTTATTGCAGCTTTATATTCGGGAAAATTCCGATATGCATATATTAAATTCTTCTCCTCATAGGAAAGAGAGTCCATAGTTATGCGGTCGTTACTACGGTTTTGGTATCCGAATGTTTCCAGTACGTCGCCAATCCTATAAAGCTCGCATAATCTCATAAGAGTATCGGCGCTTGGCTGTGAAGTGCCATTTTCCCAGCTATATACTGTTTTGATGGAAACATAACCGTCTTTTTTCGCCAGTTCTTCAGAGACCTCCTTTACCGATAATCCCATTTTCTGACGATAAAATCGAAGCCTTTCAGCAAAATTAGATTGTTTCATTTCATCACCTCTTTGCTCTATTGTAGACCAGTAAAAAATGTACTGTCAATAAAATTTATTACAAAAAATGAGAAAAAATTTGACATTCTAATATAATAAGAATAAAATAGTGTCATACAAAAACAAATTCTGCTTATATTAGAAAAGATGGTGTTGTTTATGAAGATGACAAAAGCAATTGCAATGTATGTTAAAGAGAATAATTTGAATGTTGAAGAAATTTCTAAAGATACCGGAGTGCCAAAGGTTAAGCTTTATGTAGATAGCAAGTCTCCGCTTAATGCTACTGAGATGCTTAGGCTGTGCAGCTATCTTAAGCTGCGTCCTGAAAAGCTATGGGAGGAAAAGGAAGGCGTATAGCATTGTTTAGCAGCCACCTTAGTTTTTTATAATCAGTCCGTTGCTGTTAGTTGCGGTTTTTTCTTATGTTTAGGTATATGCTTTAGAGCGCAGGTTGTTGAAGGCTTGCGCTTTTATACGTCTAAAGATGTTGCATTTTATATCAGGTGGGAGATGACTCCCGCCTCTATAGGCGGTGAGTAACAAATATGTATCAGTGGAGGGCTTCAATCCCATTTGATAAACACTCTGCGAGGATGCGCTAAATATTCGGATAGAAAAGTGTCTGCTAAAGCAGACCTGAAGCTTGCGCCAAGACTCGCAAGCGAAGCTTGAAAGTAACAGTCTGCCCTAAATTACCAATTTATAGGATATTCAAAAACCTGATGATGTGTTAAAATGTATGTATACAAGAAACACTATATTTATTCCCTGAAGGAAGGAGCAGTATATGGAGAATTTGAATCTAAGGGCATATGCAAAGATAAATCTCGGATTGGACGTGGTAAGACGTCTTGACAATGGGTACCACGAGGTTAGTATGGTAATGCAGACTGTTAAGCTTTATGATAAGCTTCATTTTGAAAAGCGCAAAGAGCCGGGGGTAACTTTGACCACCAATCTTAAGTTCCTTCCGGTAGATGAGAATAATCTGGTAGTAAAGGCAGCAAAGCTTTTGCTTCAAGAGTTTTCTGCCAGCGAGGGAGTAAATATTAATTTAGAGAAACATATTCCTGTGGCAGCAGGTATGGCGGGTGGAAGCTCAGACTGTGCGGCTGCATTATTCGGTATTAATCGTTTGTTTGGATATCATTTGTCAAAGGAACAGTTGATGGAGAGAGGGGTAAAGCTTGGTGCAGATGTGCCATATTGTATTATGCGTGGAACAGCTTTATCACAGGGAATTGGAGAGATTTTAACGCCTTTGCCTCCTATGCCGGATTGCTATATTTTAGTGGCGAAGCCTCCTATAAGCGTTTCCACAAAATATGTATACACTAATCTTGAGTTGGATAAGCTGCCTAAGCATCCGGATATTTCCGGTATGATAGAAGGACTTAAGCAGCAAAATCTTAATATGATAACAGAGCGTATGGAGAATGTACTTGAGAGTGTTACGATAAAGGAATATCCTGTGATTGCAGAGCTTAAGCAGATGATGTTAGATAATGGCGCGGCGAATTCCTTAATGAGTGGAAGCGGTCCTACGGTATTTGGGATTTTTACAGATAAAGAGGCGGCGGACAGAGCAAATGATACTATTTTCAGTAGTGGTCTGGCAAGGCAGGTATATACTGTAGAGCCATACAACGTAAGGGAGTATAAAGGTTCACTGAATTGACATTATGAACATTTAATGGTAGTGCGTATTGAGCATTAGAAGGAGGAGCTTCTATGTTAGAGGATAGTTTGAAAATGAACATAAATGAATACTTGCCTCTTCGGGATGTTGTGTTTAACACGTTGAGGCAGGCGATTTTAACTGGGGAATTCATGCCGGGAGAGCGTTTGATGGAGGTTTCTTTAGCTAACCGGCTTGGAGTAAGCAGGACGCCGGTGCGGGAGGCTATAAGAAAGCTTGAGCTTGAGGGGCTTGTGGTAATGGTTCCAAGAAAGGGCGCCGAGGTTGCAAGAATAACAGTTGGTGATTTGAAAGATGTGCTGGAGGTTCGATGTCATTTGGAAGAATTTGCAGCTACTATAGCCTGCGACAGGATTACCGAGGAGGAGAAGAAAGAGCTTAAGATGGCGCTTAAAGCATTTGAAAAAGCGATTGAGCAAAAGGATTTGAAAAGAATTGCCGAGAGGGATGTGGAGTTTCATGATGTGATTTTTAAGGCTACCAAGAATAAAAGACTGCTTCAAATAATAAATAATTTAAGGGAACAGATTTATCGCTACCGCATTGAATATATAAAGGATTTTGGATATCATGGGGTACTGGTGTCCGAACATAGAAAGATTATGGAGGCTATTTTTAAAGGAGATAAGGAGACAGCGGAGCAGATTATGCGCGCACACATTTACAATCAGGAAATAATTGTGATAAAGAATCTGAAAAAACAGGAGGAAGAGGAGCTTAAAAAAGGTAAGAAATAAAAAATAGAATGGACCGGCAGTATTTTAAATGCTGCCGTTTTTTTTGTATAGAATTACCATTTGCAGTACACACTACTTTGTAATGTGATGTATTAAAATACCCGAGTAGACTGAAGGGAGAAGATGAAAATGCAGCAAATTGATTTGAATACAGAAAAGCTTTCCTCTGTACATTTTTATGACGAGCAAAATCAGATAAAGGGTAAGGTAAATCCGGACCTTGATTCAAATATTACAATGCTTGAACAGTTGTTTGCTGATTGCGGAGATATTGTGAAACAACAATTTACTACAATTGGAAATATTCAGGCTTACGTAATTTATGTGGATGGACTTACAAACAGTGAGATGGTTGAGGATTTTGTATTGCGTCCTCTTAAAAGCGGAGATATAGGTAAAATAGTAAAGAGTAATGAAGGTGGGACACAAGATAAGGAAGTATATCAATGCTATGAGAAAATGAGCGTGGAGCAGAGAAAAAAATTTTTTACCGAATTGATGGAAATGCCGGATGTAAGCTGGAAAAAGACGATGGATGAGGCAGTATTGGAGCTGCTTTCCGGCAATACCATTTTATTTATGGATGGTATAAATGAGGCAGTGATGATTTCCAGCAAGAAGTTCCCTACAAGAGGGGTTAATCCGGTGGAATCAGAGAAAACAATGCGGGGCTCCAAAGATGCATTTAATGAAAGTCTGCGTACAAATACAGCCTTGCTCAGACGACGTATACGAGATGGGCGGCTTAAGGTAAAACAGGTTTTTGTAGGAGAGCGTTCTCGTACAAATGTGGCAATCTGTTATGTAGAGGGACTTGTACGAAAGGAGTGGCTTGCTTCTCTTGAACAGCAGCTAAATGAATATGACATAGATGCCGTCTATGATAGCGGGATGATTGAACAGCTTATTGAAAAGGAATGGCAGTCTCCTTTTCCTCAGTTTCAACACACAGAGAGACCGGATAAGGCAGCAAGCTCCTTGCTTGAGGGAAGAGTTGTGCTGGTGGTGGACAATTCGCCTGATGTTTTGATTCTTCCTGCGACCTTAAATACATTTTTTCAGGCGTCAGATGATTATTACAACCGCTTTGAGGTAGCCATTTTTTCACGTGTGCTTCGATATATTGCTGCGTTTCTTGCTATAGGACTGCCGGGACTGTATTTGGCAATTATAGGATTTCATACAGAGATTCTGCCTATAAGGTTTTTGTTGACAATTGCAGAGGCGAGGCAGAGTGTGCCATTTCCTGCAGTGATTGAGGTGCTTTTAATGGAACTGGAATTTGAATTGCTAAGGGAGGCAGGTATACGACTGCCGGGGCAAATGGGAAATACCATAGGCGTAGTAGGCGGGCTTATTGTGGGCCAGGCGGCAGTAGATGCAGGTTTGGTTAGTACCATTGTTGTAATTGTGGTGGCTCTTACTGCTATTGCTTCATTTGCCATTCCAAATGAAAGCTTTACTTCTGCATCAAGGCTTTTGAAATTTTTAATGATTTTCATATGCGCATTTTGGGGAATATATGGTTTCTTTTTAGGTATGCTTGTTATACTGATTCATTTATGTTCATTGGAGAGCTTTGGATTACCTTATATGATGCCGGCTGTATCGTCCTCTGCCACTGATTATAATGATAAAAAGGATTTTATTGTAAAATCGCCAATATTTACCATGAAAAAACGCCCAATCTTTACAAGAAGGCAGGAGCAGATTCGTATGCGGAAACGAGGTATGTAAATATGAGATTAGATAATGGTATGATATCCGGAAGGCAGTATAGACGCACACTCTTTTTAGAGCTTTTTGGCAGCAGTGTTTATGCCATGACAGGACTTTTGGTGTCAAAAAGCCGGGAGCGGTGCTTTGAGATGCTTTTATTCGGAGGTATTCTGGCGCTGGTATTAGCAATATTTTATTGGAAAATGGCGGCGTCAATAAGAGAGTTAAATGAAGAAAAAAAGAACTTATTGTTTTTAAAGCTTTTATCGGTAGTTTATGCCTTAAGGTTTATGATTAGGGGCGGATTTGTTCTTGCTATGTTTTATACACTGCTGGAGGAATTTTTATTAAAGGACATGAGTATCCATTATATTGTTATTCCGCTTATTGTAGTATGCGGTTATGGTGTTGTAAAGGGCAGGGAAAATAGACAGCGCACAATGGAGCTGCTCTTTTGGTTTGTGTTAGTACCATTTATTTTTGTACTGCTTTTGGTTGTAAAGGATATATCATTAAGTAACCTGACAAGCGTAGGGAAAACGCATTCGCAGGATTTGTCCGGAATATTTATAGTCCTCTCATTTTTAAGCAATGTGGAATTTGCCTTTTTTTTGGAGCCGGTTGTAAATGAAAGGGACAGACATTTTAAAAATGTTTTGGTACCGGTACTGCTTGTGATACTCACTAATTTTTTAGTATTGTTTCTTTCAGTCGGGGTGCTTGGTTATGAGCAGTGCGAAAAATTTAGGTGGCCTGTATTGAGAGTTTTGCAAAGCGCAAAGGTACCGGGGGGATTTATGGAAAGGCTGGATATCTTCCTTGTTGCATTCTGGGTTTTTGCAGTATTTTCTGTGGTTAGCGGCTGTATTGTATATGGTTGGGAGTTATTACGTTTTGGGGAACAAAACATTAATTTAAAGAAAAAGTGGGTGTTAATGGCAATTAGCATGTTAGGCTTATATGTATCAGCAATTTATTGTTATCAGCTTTCTAAACCTTTAGAGCAGTTTGTGAAGCTTACTATGTATGTAGATATTCCGCTTGGAATTATTTGTGCGCTTATTTTATATGGTTACAGAAAATGGAAGAAAAGGGCAGTCAAGGCGATGGCAGAAGCGGCTTTAATATTTTTGGCGATTCCTTTATTTTCAGGATGCGGCGCTATGACTGATGTGGAGGATTGGGATTATGTACTAACATTAGGAGTGGACAAGGTAGAATCAGGGGATGATAAGGGAAGCTATGTGTATTCGTTTGGAATATCCACCTCCAAGGAATCTAAAACGGAGTGGGTTGAAAGCGATACTTTAAAAAATGCGATAGATAAATATGAAAATACCCATGATAAAAGCTTGCAGCTTGGACATGTTACAGCGATTCTTATAGGTAAGCAAACATTTCAAAATGAAGAGGATTTTAAAAATGTATTGGAGAATCTTAAGAAACAGCC
>CANQSN010000079.1 GCA_947626505.1 uncultured Lachnospiraceae bacterium | reverse complement strand
TCAAAAACATACTCTTTAAGACCTGTTACAAAAATAATAATACTGTCGCAGCCTCTCTCCCTAAGCTCCTTTGCCACCTTAATTCCATCCACATCCGGCATATTAATATCCAAAAACAGGATATCATACATATTAGAAGAATTAAGCAGCTTTTGCCCATTTTCAAAAAATTCTATAACTGCATCACTGTACAATATCCTGATATATCTTTCTATACAATCCCGTATCTGTACTTCATCATCACAGACTGCTATATACATGAAACCCATTCCCTTACACAAAATATATATCAGATGGGAGATGGCTCCCACCTCTATAAGCGGTTAGTAACTAGCTTGCTCGACCTGCTTATCATTATGTATATCGGAATTTATGCTCTATTACCATGGGACTATGTTGTAAACAAACCTTTTTTTGTAGTAAAAAATCACCCTGTCATTCTTCTCATAATCTCATTACCATGCTCCTTAAGCCACTTTTTAGCGCTGCGATACTCAGGCAGCACCCTCTCAACTTCTCCCCAAAACTGTTTGGAATGATTCATCTGCAGCCTGTGGCAAAGCTCATGAACCACAACATAATCAATTACATCATAGGGTGCAAGCATAAGCAGGCAATTATAATTAAGATTCCCCTTACTGCTGCAGCTTCCCCAACGGGAACGCTGATTGCGTATCATAACTCTTCCATATGTTACCCCTACCTTTGGAGCAAAGTATGCAACTCTTTTGGGTATATAATCAAGAGCCTGTTTTGCAAGCGCATAAAGCTCTTCTTTTGTAAGCAGCGCAACGTGCCGCCGCTCATCTTTTCTAAGCTTCATTCTCTTAAAATGCCTGCTAAGCCATTCCCTCCTGTCCTTAACAAACCGGATAATTTCTTCATTACTCACATAATACGGCGCGCGTACAGTAATATTCAATTCTTCATCAATCTGTAAACTCACAGACTTTCTCCGGCTTCGTATAACCTCAATCTCAAGCTTTATATTCTCACCGTTTGATTCGATTGTTTCATATATTAGCATTATATTATCCTACAGAAATTCTTTTTTCCTTTTTTTACCACCAATGGTTTGCTCTTAATTGTATCCTTATCATAAGCAGTAGAAATATCTGAAATCTTATTTCCGTCTACACTGACGCCGCCCTGTTGTACTGCCCGCCGCGCCTCAGAACGTGAAGAGGTAAGACCTGATTTAACCAAAATTGCTAAAATATCTATCTTTCCATCTTGATAATCCTCATCCGCAAGAGCACATTCCGGCATATTATCTGCATTTCCCGAAGAAAATAAAGCCCTTGCTGCATCCTGAGCCTTAAACGCCTCATCCTCGCCATGAACCATTTTTGTTAGTTCAAATGCGAGAATCTCCTTCGCCTTATTAAGCTGACTGCCTTCCCACTCATCCATCTTGTCAATCTCTTCAAGCGGAAGGAACGTCAACATACGGATGCATTTTAATACATCAGCGTCAGCTACATTTCTCCAATACTGATAAAAATTAAATGGCGACGTCTTATCTGCATCCAGCCAGACTGCGCCGGACTGTGTTTTACCCATCTTCTTTCCTTCCGAATTAAGAAGCAGGGTGATAGTCATAGCATATGCATCTTTGCCGAGTTTTCTGCGGATAAGCTCTGTTCCGCCAAGCATATTACTCCACTGGTCGTCTCCGCCAAACTGCATATTACAGCCATATTTCTTATACAAAGCATAAAAATCATAACTCTGCATAATCATATAATTAAATTCCAGGAAACTAAGCCCCTTCTCCATTCTCTGTTTATAACACTCCGCCCTGAGCATGTTATTTACTGAAAAGCAGGCTCCCACCTCCCGAAGTAATTCAATATAGTTAAGGTCTAACAGCCAGTCGGCATTGTTTACCATCAATGCCTTACCATCAGAGAAATCAATAAAACGACTCATTTGCTCCTTAAAGCGGTCGCAGTTATGTTTTATAGTCTCCTTTGTCATCATCTGCCGCATATCTGTTCGTCCGGAAGGATCTCCAATCATTCCCGTACCGCCGCCAATTAAGGCAATCGGCTTATTGCCCGCCATCTGCAAACGCTTCATCAGGCATAGCGCCATAAAATGCCCAACATGGAGACTGTCTGCAGTAGGATCAAACCCAATATAAAATGTTGCCTTCCCATTATTAATAAGCTCCTTAATCTCCTCCTCGTCTGTCACCTGCGCTATTAAGCCTCTGGCAACCAGCTCGTCATAAACTGTCATTTCCCAATACCTCCATTGTTAATAGTAATTACATCTTAAATATATTCATAGACGCCTCAAGTCTACCTGCAAGCTCACGCAAGGCATTAGAAGAATTCTCAAGCTGCTCCATAGTATCTGTCATATTCTGCGCCGAAGACATAGTGTCCTCTGTTGAAGCAACATTTTCCTCGGAAATGCTGGAAAGCTGCTCAACAACTGAAAGAATAGCAGTGGAGGAATCCTCTAACACACCCATCTTTTCCTGAATACCGTTGATATTATTGCGGGATGCATCGACTCCAAGCGCCACCACATTAAACTTGTTTTTAGTTTCAGTAAGCTTCTGCTGCTGTTCATCCACATTTGACTTTACAATATCCATAATCTGTACCATCTTATGGGACTCTCCGGTAATCTGGGTAATAATATCTCCAATCTCAATTGCAGCGGCATTTGACTGGTCTGCAAGCTTTGTAATCTGCTCTGCTACAACAGCAAATCCCCTGCCCGCATCTCCTGCTCTTGCCGCCTCAATGCTTGCATTAAGCGAGAGTAAATCCGTTTCCTCGGAAATGGACTGTATCATAGCTGCGGCGTCCTGTATTCCCATAATAGCTGTATTGGTTGCATTTATCTGCTCCGCCACCTTTGTAATAGATGCGATAGTCTCATCATTGGAAATATTAAGCTCCTTAATAATATGCTCTGACTGTTCTCCGGCTTCTGCCATTCTTCCCGCCTCGGCAGTTAAGGAATCAACCTCGTTGGAAATATATTCAATCTGCTCTCCAATCTTAGAAACATTATCTGAAACAGATGTTGTATTCTCCGCCTGCGTATTAGCTCCCTCGCTGATTATCTCAACTGAAGCATACACCTCGTCCACAGTAAGCCTTGTTTCCTGCGCCATTTTCGTTAAGCTGTCAGCGGCGTCCGCCAAATGCCCAACCGACTCCATTATATCTGTTACAATATTGCGGAACTCCTGCTTAAGCTTAACCGACATCTGATAAATATCGCCAAGCTCATCATTACGCTGCATAAGCTTAGAATCTCCATCCTTACTTAAATCTCCATTTGCAATAACCTCCAGATACTGCTTTGTCTTTCTCATAGCACGCGCCATACTTGTTGTAATCAAAAGCGCCAGTATCATACTGATTATCAAAATTATTACAGATATCTCCATTACCTGCTTTCTGGCGTCCTTAATCATGCTCTGCACTTCTGCCGCCGGCTTAGCCGACTCCATAACTCCGCATACATTTCCATCTGAGTTATATAATGGCATATAATATGCATAGTATTTAACATCTTGAATCTCAACGTTTCTGCGGAATACTCCTTTGCCCTTCAACGTCTTCTCATAGATATCTTTATCTATATTAGAGCCTACAATCCTTCCGCCGCCTTTTCTTAAAATCGTTGTACTAATACGCATATCGCCAAATACAAACGAGCTCTCATAACCGCTCTGCTCCTTTATATAATCAAACAAATCATAGTCTCCGTTAATCTTTATACCACCCTTTGTAATAGCTCCGCTCTTAGTTTTTGAATAATCCCCGACATACATGGTATCGTATGTTCCGCTGAGCGAGGCTGTAACAATCTTAAGCGCCTCCTCAATCTGCTTTTCAACCTTATCCTTCATGGCGTCACTGCTAATCTTGATTATGGAAATACTTACCACAATCATAGGAACAAGACAAAACAGCATAAGCTTTACAGAAAATGAAAAAATTCTCGGTTTCTTTTTTTGCTTTGAATCAGGCGCTGTTTTATCTGCTCCGAGCTTCTTCTTAAAACTCTTAACTTTACTCATGGGCAATTCCTCCTTACTGTACAGCGTTATATATTGATTTTACAATATTTGAAAGAGAAATACAACCATTTCCACGCCGCTTCCATTTACCGCTTTTAAGCATCCCCTAAAACCCTTTATTTCCCGCCAACCCTGTCTTTTATTTCCTCCCATGCGCTTTGCGTCTTACGGTCAATGAACTTTACTCGAACGTATCCTTCACTGTCTTTTATTTCCTCCCATGCGCTTTGCATCTCAGGCGCCAATTCCTTCATGTACTCGTCTATAGCCTTTATATCTCTTAACTCGCCCTTAACATTCTGCTTTTGCAGATTTTTTATAATAGCCAGATACCAGTTTACATCGCCATAATATTTATCGTAAAATCCATCTGTCTCCTCGCTTACGCCAAATCCTGACATTTTCACATTTTCACCGTTTTTAAACGTAAGCGCCATCTGTATTGCATCGTGTTCTTCATATATTGTAAAATTATCTACGTCCTTATAGTCAAGCTCCCGCCTTCCATTTATCGCGCTTACTACAACATAGTCCTCGTAAAACATAGTATAAGTTTTTGTTTCAATAAAAAATGCTATAGAAATCGCTGCAAAAAACAAACCGGCAATTATAACCTTTTTCTTGCGCCCTATTCCATGTATCATATATCCGTACACATAATTAAGTATAGTCCCTATAATCAATATAATGAAAAGTATTGCTGATGTGGCATATCCGTAATTTAACCTTATAGGCTCGCTTGTATGCACATCAATTCCTATAAAGAAATCCATAACAACCGACCATATAGCCATTGTCAGAAAAGCAGATGCAATTACAATTCCTATCCAGCATACCATTCTTGTAAAAAATCTAACTAAAATAAGTATTCCATTTACTATCTGTCCCAAAAGCCTTTTATTTTTTAGAAACATCTTCTCTTTTTGAAAATGCCTTTTTACCGCCCATACTATATAAGGGATAACTGCTTCTATAATACCCATTATAATAATCATTAAAAATATTTTACTGTCATGAAACCTATATCCCCTGAAAAATGCTGCAAATATGCTTAATGCTGCCGCCATAAGAGAAAGCTTCCAAATCCCCCTTTTCACATACGAAAAATATTCTTCCACACTAAACGCATGGTATCTTAACGTTTCCAATAGAGAAGTCCTTTCCCGAAGAATATTTTCCCTTGAAGAATCATAATAAAGGTATCTGTCGCAAAATTCTCCCGCCATAAAAATCATTAAATAACAGCATATAAGCCCACAGGAAAGACATAGTTTATATGCCGGCATATCCCCTAAAAAACATAGTGCGCACCATACGAAAAACCTCGCCGCCACCGTTTCCACAAGGCGTCCTTCGCTCTGACAGCCTTTATTTTTTATTTTCATGGCTAACATAGCGACTGCGTCTTTTTCACCTTTATATCCAATATTTTTTATTGGCATTACCATATAATTATTCCTCCTTATCCAAATCCTGCAATTCGCGAATCCACTCCCGAACGCCATAACCATTACCAATTCCTATAGTTTCCCGATCCTTATATTCCTTCATCATTCCATTTTCAATATACAGAAAATAATCTGCAATATCCTCCAAATCTGATAGAATATGAGTCGAAAAAATTACGCTTGAGCCTTTTTCCACCTGTCTCTGTAACAATTCCATAAAATCTACTCGAAATACGGGATCCATATTTGCCATAGGTTCATCGAGAAGCAGAAGTTTTGGACTTCTTGCCAGAGCAAATGCTAACTGAATCTGTTTCTGCTGTCCTGTAGAAAGTTCATCAAGCTTATGCTCTAACATACTCTCCTTGATGTCAAATATTTCAAAATATTCATTAAGGCGTTCCATTGAAAAATTTTCGTATAAATCAGATAATAACGAAATATTTTCCTTAACATCCGCCAGTTGAAAAAATTCCGTATTTTCACCCACGTAGGCAATATCCTGCCTTACAGCCTTTAAATCTGCAAATATATCCTCGCCATTCCATAAAATCATTCCCTGCTCAGGTTTTAGTAATCCATAGAGCATAGATAAAAGCGTACTCTTTCCCGCTCCATTTTCCCCAAGCGCCGCCATAATAAAACCGTCCTCTAAAGTAAAATCCACTCCCTTTATGGCAAACGGTTTTTTTATACCTTTCCTTCTTCTTGTTAATCCGATATTTTCCGCCTTTATCATTTATCTTTTCCCTCCCACAAAATATCAATCATGTCCATGACCTCCTTCTTTGTAAGTCCGGCTTCACTACATTCTCTCAACACATCTGCAAAATGCTCCTCCACTCCCTTAACCTTTTTTTCCTCTAAATAGTCCGTATCCGGATCATCAACGTAAAAGCCCTTCCCCGGCACAGAATATACCATACCCTCTTTTTCAAGCTCCTCATAGGCTCTCTTTGTGGTTATAACGCTGATTTTTAAATCTCCTGCCAGTCCCCGTATTGATGGCAGCGGTTCCCCCGCCTTTAATTCCCCATTTAAAATTGACTCCTTTATCTGTAATCCAATCTGCGTATAAATAGGTACTCCGCTTTTTGTCTGTATCCTGAAATTCATAGTTACCTCCCATTATTTTTTATAAAAATAGCAATGTATCATTACTCCATTTTGCTGTAATTGCGAATAATAAATATAAGCCAGACGCTAATCACTATGTATAATATAAAAAATACAATTTGCCAGAATGGTTTTTCTATCATGCTTCCGCCGGTATTACTAAGAATTTCGAACAGATAGCCTGCGCAGAGTGCATTTGGAATTCCATTTAAAACAGCAACTCTGTTTTCGTTTTGCTTCCCTTCATCCCCCAAATCATACTCCAAATCATCCGTCATATCCTCTAAGCCCTGACGGATTCGTTCCATAAGAAGCTGAACTTCCATTTGCATAAGAAATGTAAAAGTTGCAACAACAAAAATCAAAATAAAGGTTTTACAGTTCCAGCTATACTTACTTGAGCATTGTATCGTAAATACATATCCCATTGAAATAATGACAGTATAAAATATACTTACTATAAAAGCCCTTTTTATACTTTTTCTTCTTATCTGCTCCGCGCTCATCGGAAGCAGCATATCCATTGTTTCAATAGGTAATACTGTAATCGGAGTCAAACAGATAATCCAGAACCAAAATAAAATAGCGTATAGAAATCCCCTTATCCATATACCGAATGTCAGCATTAAAAATATTAAAATGAATTTGATAGTTAAGATTGCCGGCATACGTTTATTATCTGTCCATAATTCTAATAAAATCTGCTTCATTTGACCTTTCCCCTTTCCACATAGTACATAATCTCTTTTAAGTCTCCATAACGACACCTGTCCCTGAAGCCTTTAGGTACTTCCTCAAGCTTACATGAAACAAGCAGCTCTTGATGATTGGAATTCTCTCTTTTTCCTACTATTCGATGTTCCCATTCCCTTCTGCCCGCTGCGTCCAAAAAGAAATCCGCATCTGATTCCAGCACCTGATATGTATCCTTCAAATTATCGATACTACCGCAATATTCAATTCTTCCCTTATGAAGCCATAACAGATGGTCTGCGAACTGCTCCATCTCCTCCACCAAATGACTTACATAAATTATACTGTGCATACCGTCGGAAACAAGCTCTCTTAATGTTTTATAAAAGCTGTCCTTAAATCCTATATCAAGATTAGCATTTGGTTCATCCATAATATATAACTCTGCATCATACGATAAGGCAAATGCCAACTGCTGCCGAATGCCCTGCCCCTTAGACAGCTTCTTAATAGGGAGTCTTTCAGGCACATCATACATCT
>CANQSN010000078.1 GCA_947626505.1 uncultured Lachnospiraceae bacterium | reverse complement strand
CGGATTTGTGCGGCAATATTATACCGTGCGCTTCCATGGCGCTTGCATTTTCTACATTTGCGCATACGAAAAATAAGATTCGTATAATCGGCAGAAATTTAAGCGATGAAGAGAGAGCTTTGTATAAAGAAGAAGATATAGTGGAGAGCAGATTTACTTTTAAGCTGGGAAAACAAAAGAAGACTTTTACGAGAAAAGAACTGAATATACCTGAAGACAGATTTGTGTTGGTCGTAGTCGGGATAAGACTTACTTATGAAATAGACGAGGCTTTTTTGAAAATGCTTTCAGAGGTATGCGATAAGGGATGTTATGCGGTATTTGCCGGATATTTTGACAATTATGATAAATATACGGAAAAGGATGCGGTGTTAAAAGAAAATTCCGCTTATATCGGTTTTTGCGATGATGTGCGCGCCCTTATGGAAATATGCGACTTATATGTAAATCCAAACAGGCTTGGCGGCGGATTTTCTGTCATTGAAGCATTTGACAAAGGAAAACCCGGAGTGTATTTGAAAAGAGGAGATGTTTATACAGCGGGCGGCGAGGAATTTGCTGTTGGAAGCTATGATGAAATGATAAGCGCAATACTAAGATATAAAGACGATTCGCAGTATTATAGTGAAATGGCGCAAAAAGCAATAGAAAGGGTAGCGCTTATGACATCTTCAGAGACAGCGATTAGAGATATTGATAATCAGATATGCAGTTTGATTGAAGAAAAATACTGGTAAGGGAAAAGAAAAGGTTATAATATAAAAAGCAAGTCAATTAAGGCTTGCTTTTTACTTTAATATAGCATAGAATAAAAAATATTCGTAAAGGCAAAATAGAGAATCATAAAGTTAAAGATTTGTAAACTTTTGCCTGAGTATTATGAGATTGATTATGAGTTAGGAATATCGCTGTCCTGCTCTAAAAGCTCCCTTAGGTGTTTAAGGATGGAATCTTTCATTAATGTACGCAGGTCGCCGGCTTGATCTATAAGGTCATATATGGAGTCTGTACGGTCTTGGTTTAAGTAAATTTGACCAAGAGTTAAGTAATTGCTGCTGACGTCGGTTCCGATATGTATGCCATATTCCAATACTGTTATGGCGTCTTTTAGATTGCCGGATTCATAAAGGTTTTGTCCCCAACGGGCAATATTGGATGCAAGCTTGGTGAAGTTGGTGTCGTACTCTGTTAAGGCTTCCAGATTGGCGGCGCCATACTGTAGTTTTAATTCCGTATTGGTGTAACCGGTCAGGTTTAGTATTTTTTTGTCTTTTAATTTCAGGATGTTGTCCTGATATGTGCGCGCCGGAAGTTCAGGGCTGTCGTTAAAGGGAAGCTTGTCAAAGGGTATGGATATATAGTCGAGATTACTGATATCCTGTTTCCTGACGTTATCGGCCTCGCGCTCCTGCTTCCAGAATTCTTCTGATTTTTTCCGGCCGGCAGCAGTACTTCTGCGAATCTCATACATGCTCCAGAGAGCAAATATAACAAAAAAAGCGAATAATGGCATTGTTTTTATTCCTTTCTGAAGGGGGTGAATTAAGTGATTAATTTTAATAAACCAAGAAACCGCAAAATCATGTCTATTGTTATTGTAGTCATTATTATTGCAATGATTTGTTCAATGTTATTATCAGGTTTATTTATGGGGTAGGTGTTTTACGCTTACCCTTTTATATATATACACAAGGTTAATAAGAATATACAAAAATATAAGGTTTTTGTCAAATATTTAGGTCAATATGTGTATTTTATTTATTGATATGCTGTGATACAATAACAAGGCTAAAGTCAGGTTGTATTATATTTAAGTAAGGAAGTATATATATGAAGAAAAGAAATATTATTATCTGGATTTTTGTGATATTAGCCATAGCATTAATATGCGGATGCCTGTATTTTTATAATTCCATTTCAACAGTAGCTAACTCTAAAGACATTTGTCAGGGAGTTCATATCGACGGAATTAATGTAGGCGGACTCACAAAGGACGAGGCCTATGAAGTTGTTTCTGAAGAAGAGGATAAGCTAAAGGACAAAAAAGTAACAATTACCTATGAGAATCATAAGGATACTGTTGCATTGTCTGAATTTGGCTATTCCTACAGTGATGTATCAAAGGCTTGCAAGGCTGCATACGATATAGGCAAGAAGGGTTCTATGTGGCAGCGGTATAAAGCAATAAAGGCGGGCGCCGGACATGGAGAGAATATAACAATCGAGAAGGCTATAAGCGAGGAGTCGTTTCAAGAGTATGTGGACAAACATGCAGATGAATTTGTCAAGGTGGCAAAAAACGCTTCATTAACTAGAGAAAACGGACAGTTTGTAATTACTGATGAACAAAATGGTATGGAGGTTCCGGTAAAAGATAATGCGGAGGCTTTGAATAAGCAGTTAAATGATTCTTGGGATAAGGAAGATTTTGAGTATGAGCTTACTGTGAATGTGGCAGAGCCTGAATACAAAAGGGAAGATATGGAGAAAGTGAAAGATGTGCTTGGTACATACACTACCACATTTGCTACGTCTACATTTAACCGTATTACTAATATAAAAAATGCATGTTCCAAGATTAATGGAACGTTGTTATATCCGGGCGATGAATTTTCTACAATGGATTTAATTGCTCCTCTTAGCGCTGATAATGGTTATCTTACTGCGGGTTCATATTCGAGCGGAGAGGTTATCGAGACTTATGGCGGCGGCGTGTGCCAAGTATCTACCACATTATATAATTCGGTGCTGCTGTCAGAATTAGAGGTTACAGAGAGAAATAACCATCAGATGGTAGTGAGCTATGTTAAGGCTGCTATGGATGCGGCTGTTTCTGATTCGGGCGGTCAGGATTTTAAGTTTGTGAATTCTTTAGAAAATCCTGTTTATATTGAAGGATATGTTGAGGGATACAGTATTACATTTACAATTTACGGTGTGGAAACAAGAGCGGAGAACCGAAGGATTGAATATGTAAGTGAAACTATTCAGACTATACAGCCGGGAAAGGACATTGTTACTAAGGATAAGAACATGGAGGAGGGAAAGGAGAATGTAACTCAGTCTGCTCATGTAGGCTGTCGCGCAAAGCTATGGAAAAATGTTTACGTAGATGATGTGCTTGAGAGTACTACAGAGGTGAACAGCAGTTATTATGCGCCTTCCGCAAGGCGAGTTACTGTGGGTACTAAGAAGAAGGAGAAAGAGGAGAAAAAGGATAATAAAAACAGCAAGAACAATAATAAGGATAACAAGGACAGCAAGGACGTTAAACCGGATGAAGCTGCGGAGGATAGTCAGGTAGAGGAGCCGGAGGTTACAGAGGCGGTTCAGTCTACTGAAGAAGAGCCGGCAACGGAAGCGGTTCAATAGATATGGGCGAATTAAATATTTATCCTGAATGTCAGATTGTTATGACAAAGAGCGCGGGCTTGTCAGGTACGTTTGAATTAACAAAACAAAGATATAAAGAACTGCATCAGAGGTATTCCGGCAGTTTTTTGGAGCCAATATTTTCCTATGAACAGCAATTTAGCATGGAAAGAGAGTATCGGGTTTTAGACGAGGTTTCCTATGACGCTTTTGTGGAAGCGGGATATGGCGGAATATTTCAGGCATTATTTTGCCTTGGATATAAATCGGGGCTGGGCGTTTTGGCAGACCAAAAAAGGATTGAGGTTTCTCAGCCTGTAATTGAAGTTTCAGAGTATTTTAATATAAATCCATATTTATTACATTCTAGAGGTTCCATGCTGATTGCATGCAGGAATGGAGAATATATGGTGCAGCAATTGTTGCGTAAAGGCGTAGAGTCGGCTGTTATAGGACGTATGACAAGGGATAAAGCCAGAATTGTGATAGCTGCAGGCGGACAAGAGCGTTATTTAACTCCTGTAAGGAAGGATGAATTGTTAAAATGCCTTAACAAAGAGAATTTAAAGGGTTATTTGGATAAAAACATAATCTCCCGAAATAGATTATAATTTTGTGAAATATGTTGAATTACCATGTCAATTTGTGGTAATATATGTGTATGATGTTAGTCGGGAGGTATCTAGTGATATGGCAGCTATGAATGCAGAGCATGTTAATGTATTTTTGATGGCAACATCTAAGATTTTGCAGGATATGTGCGGCTATAGTCCGAAGATTGGTAAGCCAGCGGTGAAAAAATGTGAATTTTCTGATGATACAATTGTGATTATGATTGGCGTAACGGGTGAGATGAAGGGGCAGGTTATGCTTTCATTTGAACATTCAGCAGCGCTTGATATAGCCGGTAAGATGATGATGATGAAGGTAGATAAGTTAGACGAGTTTTCTACCAGCGCTATTTGCGAATTAGTGAATATGATTATGGGTAACGCATCTACGGTGTTTTCCGTTGAAGGAATCGGTATCGATATTACTCCGCCTACTATTTGCGAGGGGAACGTATCATTTCAGGGGGCGGCGGCCAATCTTGCCATTCCTGTTTTTTATGATGGCAGTGGAGAGAAGAAGATTGAATTGAATCTTGCCATGAAGGTTTAATATTCAAGACTCGCTTGCGAGTATTGGCGCGATGGACAAGTAATCAAGATAGTTTAGAGGGCGTGTCAGGCCCTCTTTTCTGTGTTTAGGAGGGTTTTATGAATATTGTGTTACATGAGCCGGAGATTCCGGCAAATACCGGAAATATCGGAAGAACCTGCGTAGCGACGGGTACCTCCCTTCATTTAATACGTCCGTTGGGATTTCGTATCAACGATAAAATGTTAAAGCGTGCGGGAATGGATTATTGGGATAAATTGGATGTACATTATTATGATGATTTTGACCATTTTAGAGAAAAAAATCCTAATGCAAAAATTTATATGGCTACGACAAAGGCTAAAAAATGTTATACAGATGTATCTTATGAGAAGGACGATTTTATTATGTTTGGAAAGGAAAGCGCGGGAATTCCTGAAGAGATTCTTCTCAAATATAGTGAAACATCTGTAAGGATTCCTATGGGGCAGGATATCCGTTCACTGAATCTCGGTAATTCCGTTGCAATTATTTTGTATGAAGCTTTAAGGCAGAATAAATTTATGAATCTGTTAAGCGAGGGACAGCTTCATTACCATACATGGTAAAAACAGCGCGAGCCTTGAATGCTATTTTGGCGCTTTTGGAAGGGTAAAGGAAAAGTCTGCACCCTGACCTTCACTGCTTGTTAAAGTTATGTTTTCGTCGTGGGCTTTAATGATTTCCTTTACAATGGAAAGACCAAGTCCTGTACCGGACTTATCCCGCCCTCTTGAGGTGTCCGCTTTGTAGAAACGTTCCCATATATGGCGTTGGTGTTCAATGCTGATTCCGTCGCCAGTGTCCTTTACAGAGACTACAATCTTGTCTGTATTGTTGTCAAGTACAGTTATGAAAATACTGGAGCTGGGGTGGGAAAACTTTAATGCATTGTCAATCAGGTTATATATAACCTGATTAATTTTGTCTTTGTCAGCATAAACATTTGTGGGTACAGATGGAAGATCGGGAAATATAATCACATGCCTTTTGGAGGCGGTTCCTTCAAAGCTGTCTATAGTATTTAACACCATGCTGTTTATATCAAATATACTTTTCTTTAATATAAGGGTATTACTATTGAAATCGTTTAATTGAATAAGACTTGACGTCAGTTTTGTTAAACGGCTGGTTTCATTTAGAACAACCTCAATATAGTGCCCCTGCTTTTCAGGAGGGATAGTGCCATCCTGAATAGCTTCCAAATATCCTTTTATTGAGGTTAGGGGAGAGCGGAAGTCATGGGAGACATTGGCAATAAAATTTTTCCGATAGTCCTCCATTTTCTGAAGTTCATCCGCCATGTTATTTAGTGAATCCGCAAGCTGACCAATCTCATTTTTATCTTCTACGTCCAGTTTTTCTTCAAAATTACCATTGCTATATTCCCATGCCGCCTGATTAATCTGTTCTAACGGATTAATAATATTTTTAGAGAAATGATATAAAAACAAAAGTGAAAGCAGCAGCACAAGCATGTAGGCAAGTGTGATTACGTTTAGTATGCTGGATTTGATTTCGGATAAATCAGAAAGCGAGCTGTGCAGAATAATATAACCCTTGAAAACTTCGCTAGAGGTCAAGGGGATTCCAACACTTAGGGTATCAGAGTTAAAATAACCGGAGAAGTTCCCTGTTGTGGCAAACGAGTGGTATAGATTTATGGGAAATTCTAATTGTGTAATATAAATGGGGTAGGAGGATGAGTTTGTTAATTTCATGGAGCTTGCAATTAACTGCCCTTTATCATCGGCAATCCATATATCTGTGCCAAGCAGTGAGCGCAGTGATTCAAGCTGCTCGTTTAGTTGTATTTTATTGGTATTGTTATCAAAATATTCTTTAGCATACTGAGTGGCAATAAGCCTCGCCTGAGATTGAAGGGAAGCTGTACGCTCATTAGTGAGCAGATGAGTAATGTTAAAATTGGTAAACAAAAGCATGGCAGTAAAACTGGCAGTAGCAATAAACAGATACCATAAAATCATATTGTCGAAAAAGGAACGTTTAAGTAATTTCATATTTTCACTCCATTAGTGCAGCTCAAATTTATAGCCAACACCCCATACGGTACCAATACTCCAACTTTCATCCGGATTATCAAACTTTTCTCTAAGGCGTTTTATGTGTACGTCAACAGTACGGGAATCGCCAATATAATCGTAGCCCCAAATACGGTTTAGCAATTGTTCTCTGGTAAATACCTGATTAGGACTGGAGGCCAGAAAATATAATAGCTCCAATTCCTTAGGGGGAAGCTCTAAGTTTTTTCCTTTATATAATACGGAGTAATTGGTAATATTTACAATAAGGTTTTCATAGGAAACATATTCTCCAACCTGTTCGCTTATTACTTTGGCGTTTGGAACAGCCCGACGTAAGACAGCGCTTACACGAGCCACCAGTTCGTTGGAGTCAAAGGGTTTTACCATGTAATCGTCCGCGCCCATTTTTAGTCCCAGTACTTTGTCAAATACTTCTCCTTTGGCAGAAAGCATAATAATAGGGACATTAGATTCCTTGCGAATCCGGCTGCATATCTCGTATCCGTCAATTCCCGGCAGCATAACGTCCAGCAAAATGAGGTTTGGATGGTATTCTCTGAATTGTGTAATAGCGCTTTCACCGTCATATACCATCCGCGTATCAAAGCATTCCTTTATGAGATAAAGGGAAATCAGTTCGGCAATATTTTCATCATCATCTACAATGAGTATCCGCTGCTTTTTTTGTGACATACTAATGCTCCTTTCAGGCTTTTACTTAAATTCCACTATAGTTACTCCGGCTTCGCCTTCTCCATAAAGTCCGGCTCTAAAGCTTTTTACTGTTGACTGTTGTTTTAAATAGGACTGTATTGCGTTTCTTAATGCGCCTGTGCCTTTGCCATGTATAATAGTTACCTGATTAAGCCTTGCCATGTACGCATTATCAAGATATTTATCTAAGGATGAAATGGCTTCGTCTACAGTTTTGCCAAGAAGGTTAATCTCGCTTGAAACGCTTGCCCTGAGATTGAGGGGGCCGGTTTTTCTTGGATGGGGCGTTTCTTCCTTTGGCGGTGCAATATGTTCTAAATCAACGGTGTTTACAAGAGTTTTCAAAATGCCTGCCTGTACATAGCAGTCTCCTTTTTTGTCAGGAGCGCTTACAATTGTTCCCTCTAAGCCCATACTTTCTACATAGACATAGTCACCTTTAAAAAATGGCTCTGCGGCAGTTTTTTTCTTTTTCTTAACAGGCTTTTCGATAAGCTGGTTATCCAGTTTATTAAGGCTTTTACGGATGTGGGTACGCTGGTTTTCCATAGCTTTATTGCTCGCCTTTTCCGGACTCGCCATCCA
>CANQSN010000077.1 GCA_947626505.1 uncultured Lachnospiraceae bacterium | reverse complement strand
AATGAATAGAAAGTTAAAAACATTGGTAAAGCGGGCAGCAGCGGTACTGCTTATAATAAGCCTTGTACTGCTGGTGATTCCGGCTGATGTGCAGGCAAAGAAGGGTAAAACTTCGGGGACACACTATAATATCAAGTGGAATTATGATAAAAAAACAAAAACACTGACTTTAAGCGGCAAAGGGCGGATGAATGATGATTTTATAGGTTATGACAATGAGGCATGGCCCTGGGCTGACTATGATGAAGCAGAAACTGTGATTTTTAAAGACGGTATTACATATATAGGCAATATTTGCTGTAATATGTATAAAAGTCTTAAAAAGGTGTCCATAAGTGAAAGTGTAACTGAAATAGGGCCATGGGCCTTTAGAGGTTCAGGTATAAAAAAAATAAGGCTCCCTAAAAAGTTGAAAAAGATGGGTAGAAGTGCATTCTCCGGTGCGCCTTTAAAAGAAGTAGTAATCCCTGATACTGTGACTGATATAGGTGAACATGCCTTTGATGTATGTGATAACCTGAAAAAAGTAAAGCTTCCAAAAAAACTTAAAAAGATTAAAGTTGACACATTTTCATTTTGCAAAGGCCTTAAAAAAATATATATACCTGAGTCTGTGGAAGTTATAGAAGATGAAGCTTTTTGGGGTGCAGGCCTTACAGGTATAACAGTTCCGGGTAAAGTAAAAAGCGTAGGTAAAAAAACATTTGCCCAATGCAAGAACTTAAAGAAGGTAACTTTTAAAACAAATAAAGTGAAGGTTCTGGAGAAGGGGTTATTTTGGGAATGCAAAAACTTAAAGAAAGTAAAAATACCCCAAAGTGTTAAAGAGATTGAGGATAAGGTGTTTATGTCAAGCGGGCTTACAGGCATAACCATACCTAAAAAGGTGGAAAGCATAGGTAAGAAGGCATTTGCTGACTGTGCAGGTTTGAAGGAGGTTACATTTGCAGGAACAAATACAGACAGTATAGGTAAGGATGCATTTAAAGGTATTCCTGAAGACTGTGTATTTACGGTGCCGGAGGGTGAAGCAGAGAATATGAAGGAGATGCTTGTAGAAAGCGGGCTGCCTGATACCGTTCAAGTGGTGGAGAAGTAAAAGATTATAAAAAGAATCTTCCGTTTTTTAAACGGAGGATTTTTTTGTGTATGAAAGCTTGATAAAGGTAGGCATTAATTGGTATACTAATGAGAGAATATTAATTTAGGAAGGTATTTTTTATGTCAGGGATAAGGAGTGGCAGATGGTAAAAAATGAGCTTTCTTTAGAAGAAAAGATGAAAAATGAAAGAATTGAAAAGCTGGCAGTGAAGGTGCTCTCTCTTGCAAGAGACCAGATTGTAGTGAATCTGCGCTTTTTGGATATTGCTGTTTCTGCGATGAAGCTTGTGCCTATGAACACAATTATAGAGCGTGAGGATAAGTCGGAGGGCGGAATGGCAACAGACGGAATCAGCATTTATTATAATCCGACGTGGGTATTAAAGACTTATGAGAAGGAGCCTAATATGGTGGCGAGGACATATTTGCATTTGCTGCTGCATTTATTGTTTTTTCATGGCTTTCAGTATGATAAGGTAGACATGGCGGCATGGGATATGGCGGCGGATATTGCTGTTGAAAATACCATACTTTCAATGGAGCTTCCTTCTGTTACGGTTAAACAAGACGTGGAAATGGGGGAAAAGCTTAAGACGCTTAACCGCCAGATAAAGGGAATTACAGCAGAGAAGGTTTACAGGCAGCTTAGGGTAAATGGGTTGTCAGAGTCAGGAAGGGCGGAGTGGTATTTGCTTTATCATAAAGACGAGCATGTATACTGGAAGCCTAAGACAGAAGTGACGGTCATAATGGAACAGTGGCAGAAGATTAGCGAGAGGGTTAAAGCGGATTTAAAAAGCTTTACTAAGGGTAAAAGGGGCGCCGAGGAGATTGAGGGTAATCTAAAGGAGGCTACAAGAGAGCGTTTTGACTATGGAAAGCTGCTTAAACGGTTTATGGTGATGGGAGAGAATATGCAGGTAAATGATGATGAATTTGATTACATTTACTACACCTATGGCCTTAATACCTATGGGAATATGCCTTTAGTGGAACCTCTTGAATATAAGGATGACAGCAGGATAAAAGAGTTTGTTATTGCCATTGATACATCAGCGTCCTGCAGGGGAGAGATTGTGCAGGCATTTTTGAGAAAAACCTATAATATTTTAAAGAGTACGGAAAATTTCTTCAATAAAATCAATGTCCATATTATCCAGTGTGACAGCGAGGTGCAGAGTGATGCGAAGATTACGGGGCAGGATGAATTTGACGCGTTTTGCAACGATATAAAACTAACAGGATTTGGCTCAACGGATTTTCGGCCTGTATTCAGGTATGTTGAAAAGTTAAGAAATGAGCGGGAATTTGAGAACTTAAAGGGTTTAATTTATTTTACTGACGGATATGGAATTTATCCGGAGAAAATGCCGGATTATGACTGCCTTTTCGCTTTTTTGAAGGAGGATGAACATGCGCCTAAGCTTCCGCCATGGGCTTTTAAGGTGGTGCTTGATGAGGATGAGTTGGAGATTGAAAGTAGAGAAAGGAAATAGAACATGACAATACAGCAGGCTAAGGATTATATTAAAAACGATGTGAATTTATATTTGAAAAAGGATGAATATGGGGAGTACCGTATTCCTATCGTAAGGCAGCGCCCTATATTTTTACTTGGGGCTCCGGGAATTGGAAAGACTGCAATCATGGAGCAGGTGGCGGCAGAGCTTTCTATTGCCTTGGTATCATATTCAATGACACACCATACAAGACAGTCTGCGCTCGGACTGCCTTTTATCCGGCATGAGGAATATGAGGGCATGGAGTATGATGTGTCCGAGTATACTATGAGTGAGATTATTGCCTCAATTTATGAGGTTATGCGGGATTCAGGAATCAAGGAAGGCATACTTTTTCTTGATGAGATTAATTGTGTGTCGGAGACTCTTTCTCCATCTATGCTTCAATTTTTACAGTATAAAGTGTTTGGGCGCCATAGGGTGCCGGATGGCTGGGTAATTGTAACAGCAGGCAATCCGCCGGAGTACAATAAATCGGTCAGGGAGTTTGATGTGGTGACGATGGACAGGCTCAAGGTACTGGAAGTCGAGCCGGACTACGATACATGGAAGAAGTATGCCAGAGAACGCCAGATTCATAATGCAGTATTGAATTTTCTTGAGATTAAAAAAGACTATTTTTATCATATGGAAATGACAGTGAAGGGACGTTCCTATGTAACTGCCAGAGGCTGGGAGGACCTTGCTGCAATTATTGACCTCTATGAGGAGGAAGGGCTTAAGGTAGATGAAACTCTTGTGGGACAATATATCATAAATGATAAGATTGTAAAGGAATTTACCGCCTATTATGATTTGTATAAGAAATATAAAGAAAATTATCAGTTAGATGAGATTCTTAATGGAAATGCTACTGAGGAGGCGAAGCTTAGAGGCAGCAGGGCGACATTTGACGAGAGACTTTCAGTGCTGGGAATGTTAATGGATATGATACAGTCAGAGATAAAGGAAACAATGCTTGATTCCGATTATTTGATGGAATTGATGGTACCGTTAAAGGCGGTTAAAAAAGCGGCGGCTTCAAATGACGCCGAGGAGGTTGCTAAGCTTCTTAAAAAGCAGGAGAGCGGCAGGCGGACATTAATGGAAAATCTTGCGAGAGCCAATTCTCTGTCTGTTGTGGATAAAAGAAAGCATCGGGCAATTGCAAACTTTTTAAAGAAAAGTGCAGAACATGTCGATGCTATGGAAAGTGCAGAACATGCGCATACCGGTGAGGAAGCATTTGAAACGGTAAAAATCATGTTTGATAAGGAAGTAGAGAATATGCAAAAGCAGACAGAAAAAGTAAAGAAGCGTCTTAATAATTTGTTCGCCTATGTTAAGGCTGCTTTTCAAGAGGGAAATGAAATGCTTTTACTTGTGACAGAGCTTACGGTAAACGATTATAGCTCGCGTTTTATTTCACAGTTTGGATGTGAGGACTATCAAAGAGCCAGTAAGGAGTTAATGCTGACAGAAAGGCAGAATAATATTCAGGCGGAGATTAATGAGCTTAAGCTATAGGCATTTTTTAAGGAGATGTAAGATGACAGAAAAAAGTATACAGACAGAAAAAGGAACGCTGTATTATGTCGTTAAGGAGGATAGAATTACAGTTACAACCTATCATGGAAACGATAGTGTTGTTGAGCTTCCGGCAAAAATAAATGGGCTTCCGGTACGGAAGGTTGGCAAGAAAGCATTTATGAACAGCCGGCAGCTAAGGCGCATCGTAGTACCGGATACAGTGAAAAAGCTATCTGAGTGGGCGTTTGCATACTGTGATTTGCTTGAGGAGGTAGAGCTTCCGAAGCGGCAGATTACTATGGGAACAGGAGTGTTTTTGGGGGACAAAAGGCTTTCAAAGATTGTATTAAGGGCAAGGAAAAAAGAGCAGGACAGCGATTGGGCGAGGTGTTCTGACAAGCTCAAAAATGATACTGCTGCGCTTCTAGCGGTTGTGCCTTTTATGGAGGATGGAGAACATTTGCTAAATGCAAAGGACGCCGGCAATGAAGATTGGATAAATAAATGGGATGCAAGGCTTGTAAAGATTTTAGAAGAACCGGACGAAAAGGGGTATACAGATGTTATACTTTGCGGTGAAGAAGATATAAATTGTAATTTGGAGAATTTTGTAAAGGATAAGCGTAAGAAGAAGGTACGCTTTTGTTTTTTAAGGCTTCTTAATGACAGCGGTTTACAAAAGGACATAAGAGTAATATTAGAAGATTATCTAATATCTCATATAGTAGGGTGCGCTTCTATGGAAACTTGGCTGGTGCTAAAGGAAGAAAAGGGGCATATCAGGGAGTATTATGAGCTTTATGCAAAACTTGGCTGTTTGAATTGTGATAACTACGACGCTACGTTGGCGGATTTAGGAGAGAAGCAGCCGGAAATGAAGGCGTACTTTATGCGGTGGCACGAGGATTATAGACAGAAGGAGGGGGACTTTTTTGATATATTTGAATTGTAAAGGATAGAAGTTATTATTAAAGCAGGTAACGGGAATCGAACCCGCCTCCTCAGCTTGGGAAGCTGATGTTCTACCAATGAACTATACCTGCATTAAAAATATTACTTTAATAGTATACTTCAGAATAAAGAAAAATTCAAGAGATTTTGCAGTCGTTTTGGCGTTTGCTTATAAGGCGATGCGCCGGCAAATGGATACATAGGAGGGACGCTATAGATATCAAGGTCAGGGCAGCTTATAGCAACGCACATTAATCCACATCTGATTAAGAAGTTTTGTAGTTTCATCGTCAAGGTACTCCATAATAGCGCATCGGTCTAACACATCCTTTGGCGGATACTGAGCATATAGCTGTCGTTTGAGCTGGTCGCTGGAGGTGGTAACGACAGCGTCGTTTCTTCCGAAAAATGCTGATATATCGTAGTCTGCTACATCAGTTTGTTCTTCTGGCGCGCCATAACACCAGTCTATATACTCGAAAATAGTATCGTCCTCATAGCCGGCAATTACAGAGGTATAGCCCACATACTGCATGTTGCGCACCACGTTATCAGGCATGGATAAAAAGTTTACAAACGCCTCGCAAGCCTGCTTTTTTTCTGCATTTTCTTCAAGCCCCTTCTTGCACATTACCCATCCGTCGAACCACAGGTTAGAGCACTCGTAAGGAACAGAAAAATTTAAGTAAATACCGTCTTCTTCGGCTTGGTCGAGAGAGTAAACTCCATCGCCGGACCATTGCAGATTTGCCACAACCTTTCCTGTTACCATATCCGATTTGCCGCTATCAGATTCAAAAGAATAGAAATTGTTGCGGTTGTCTCTGAGAATGGTTTCAATGGCTTTAATGGTTTGTAAAGAGGTGTCGTTCATTTCCTTTTTTAGCTGCTTAGGGTAAGCGGACAAAAGCGCATTTGAGCGTTCGGTATTATTTTCATAAAGAGTACGCATATATAAATCATGAAGTTTTTCTGATTTGTAGATTCCCATAGCTGCAAAATAAGCGTCTCTGACATTATCCTTCATTGTAACTTGGCAGCGGAATTTCGGATTGGTCAAAATCTTCCAACTGGAGGCTTCCTCCTCGGTAACATATTCAGGGTTATATACAATTCCTGTGGTTCCCCACATGTATCCGGCTGCATAGCGGTCAATGCTTTCTCCTTTTACCTTAACATTTTTAACAAAGTTCTTTATATATGGAGAAACTCCTCTTTGGTAATAATTTTCAGGATTGTCAGTATTACGGAAATCATCGCTGAAGGGCTCTAATTTGTCTTCTGCCATAAGCTTCATAATCATATACTCAGACGGACATACCAAATCAAAAGTATCTCCTAATGTCATCTGGTTATACAATTCTTCGTTTGAGCCAAAAGTAGAATATTCAATTTTAATTTTTTTACCGTATTTTTTTTCATACCAATCGCAAAAATCATCAAGCATTGATTGCTTCGCCATTATAGTGTGGCTGTCCAAATCAATTGCTTCCTCCTCGTCCCAATCGCCATAGTCGATATATTCCTGCCAATTGCATATTCTAAGAGTTAAGGCTTCATCATTCTTATTATTTCCACATCCCGATAAGCATGGGAAAAGCATAAAAATGAAAAGAAGGCAAAAAAGCTTTGGAGCCTTTCTTTTATTGCTGATATTCATAAGAAGGACAACTATAACTACAACTAAAAAAATTAAAGTGGACAGAGCCCACAGAGCGGTCTTGATTTCCGTCTGCGCGCCCTTTGTCGCATTTACAACATAAGTGCTTATTGTGTCAAATGTGGTTGGCTTTGTGTAGGTGGCGATAAAATAGTCGTCCAGCGACAAAGTGATGGAAAGTAAAAAACCTGATAGGATTCCCGACGCAATGTGGGGTATAAGTACTTTAAAGAGCGCCTGCCTTGAGTTGGCTCCTAAGTCCAGCGCGGCCTCATAAATACTCTCGTCCATCTGTTTTAGTTTTGGCAGAACAGATAAATAAACAAATGGCGCAGAGAGAATTGTGTGTCCCGCCACTAAAGGAATAAAAGTATTTTTGTCAATGCCCAGCGCTACAATAAGCAAAATGCATATGGAAAAGCCTGTCACCACATCAGCATTTATAATGGGTACCTGATTTAAAAAACTGACGCTGCTTCTTATGAAACGCCGGCTGTAAAACGCACCGATTGCACCGATTGTTCCGAGAAATGTTGCCAGAAGGGATGAGCTAAGCGCCAGTAAAAGAGTTCCGAGTATCATAGACCTAAGCTCATCAGCGGAAAACAAAACTATGTAGTTGGAAATGGAAAACTTGCGGATGGCTCCGATGGTAGTAGAGTCGGTAAAGCTGTATAGCGCTAATATCAGTATCGGAAGATATAAAAACATTAATACTGCAGCCAAAAATAAAATGGGAATAAATTTTCTTTTGCTCATAGTAACGTCCTCCTGTTTTGTTCATTTTCTTCACTAAACTGATTCGTAAAAAACGTAATTATGAAAATTAAAAGCAGCAATACAAGAGAAATCATTGAACCGTTATTCCAGTCATAGGCGCTAAAATAACTGTTTATTAAGCTGCCCATAATATATGTGCTGTTGTAGACCATATCAAGCGCCACATAGTTTGCCATAGCAGGCAGAAATACCATAGTGACTGCGCTTAAGATTCCGGGCATGGACAGAGGAAGCAAAACCTTTAAAAATGTGGTTAATGCATTTGCCCCTAAATCCAACGCCGCTTCCACCAGACTTTTGTCAATCTTTTCCAGTGAAGTGTAAATGGGCAGTATCATAAATGGAAGAAAATCGTATGTCATGCAGACCACTGTATTGAGGTAAGGGTGAAATGCAAGATTGCCCTCCAGAAAAGTCAGAATTTCTTTAAGCGCTGTAATTCTTAAAGTAAAATTAATCCACATGGGCATGATAAATAGCAGCAGTAAAGCGGTTTT
>CANQSN010000076.1 GCA_947626505.1 uncultured Lachnospiraceae bacterium | reverse complement strand
GGAACTAATGAAGCTAAGCAGCGGCACAGGAACAGTAAAGGCGGTGGCTGCTGTTAGGAGGGAAGTAACCTATGAGCATGTGGAGCAGGAAAATACATCATATCATTCTAAGGGACGTGTAACTACAACTGACGGGCGTACCATTTCATTTGATGTGGAGGTTGAAATGAGCCGGCGGTTTGAGGAGCATACTAAGGAAATGCAGCTTATACCTGCGGCAGATTTGACAGATCCATTGGTTATCAATATGAATTGTGATTCCGTATCTTTTAGGAATCAGAAGTTTTTATTTGATATTGATGCAGACGGAACATTAGACAGCATTTCCATGTTGAGCCAGATGTGTGGATATTTGGCTCTGGACAAAAATGGAGATGGAAAAATTAATGATGGTTCTGAATTGTTTGGAGCAAAAACCGGCGATGGATTTGCAGAGCTTGCAGTGTATGATACGGATGGCAATGGATGGATTGATGAAAATGACGATGTATTTGATAAGCTTCGAATATGGAGTAAGGATGCCAGCGGTAACGACGTGCTGGTGGGACTTGGTGTAAAGGGCGTTGGCGCAATTTATCTCGGCAGCGTGCCGACACAGTTTGAAGTGAAGAACCGGGAGAATGAAACGCAGGCTGTGGTTCGTCAAAGCGGAGTCTTTATTAAGGAGGATGGCAGTGTCGGAACAGTACAGCAGGTGGATATGGCAAGCTAGCGTACCGGCATGTTGATAATCAGGCGCAAGCGAGTTTTTAATTGGAATATTATGTTCCGCATTTATGAGAAAAAGATTGACAATGTAAGGTATAGAGTGCTATAATTGATTCTGCTGTGATAACAGCCATGCGGATATGGCGGAATCGGCAGACGCGCTAGCTTCAGGTGCTAGTGGTAGCAATACCGTGCAAGTTCAAGTCTTGTTATCCGCAGTAATTTATTGTGTAAGATAAGGCAGGTATATACCTGCCTTATTTGCTTTATATGATTATGCTGCTGAATTACATTTTATAAAGGATAATAAAGTGTCTGCTAAAGCAGACCTGAATCTTGCGCCAAGACTCGCAAGCGAGTATTGAATGATTGTATTTGTACGCGCTAAGAAGAACAAACGTTTGAAAAACACTTGCTATTATTCAGATAACAGAATATAATATAAAGTAAGTGGAGGAAAAACTATGGAATTTTTAACAACTAAAGAGATATCGGAGCAATGGAATATAAGCGCAAGAAGAGTAGCAAGTTTATGCGAGGATGGCAGAATTGATGGCGTAGTAAAAAAAGGAAAAACATGGTTAATATCTTCAAACGCTAAAAAACCAGAGGATGGAAGATATAAAAGAGCTAAAGCTTATTGTGATAAATATATTGAACTTGAAAATAGATATAGAGTTATATATCCGGAGAGTTCTAATGCCACATACACAAGCTTATTAAATTATTCGGATGATTTAAGTAAGCCCTTTCAAAGGTGGTACAGATACAAAGAAGGATTTTCCGTCGAATTAGTAAAGCAGTTGATAAGAGAGTATTCTATACATAAAAAGGGAATTATACTTGATCCGTTTTCAGGAAGCGGCAGCACATTATTGGCAGCAAATGATATGGGGTATTCAGGAGTAGGATTTGAGGTTAATCCTTTTTCGTATTTTTTAGCAAAGTGCAAATTATAACAATATTCAAAAGAAAACATTGAACAGTTTAAGGAAAGTTATGAAGAGATTCTTCGGAATTCCGAGACGACGGATAGTACATATGTATTGCCAAAGTTATCTATTAGTAAAAAGGTCTTTTGTGACGAAATTGAAAAGTATTATATGAACATAGGGGTGCTTATTGATAATAGTAATGGTGATGATAAAATAGTTAATTTATTAAAATTAGGTTGGTTAGCATGTTTGGAAGCTTTATGTAATTACAGAAAAGCAGGTAATGGCTTGAAGATAAAAAAATATGTTAAACCGAGAACAATTACAATAGATGATGCCAGAGTGATGCTGTTAGAGGAATACCAAAATATTTATATTGATTTGCTAAAAAGTAAGAGCAGGGGCGATTCAGTTTTATATAATGAATCATGTTTAAACATGTCAAATAGGATAAGTGCAAATAGTGTAGAGGGTATTATTTTTTCACCGCCATATGCGAATTGTTTTGATTATACTGAGATTTACAAGCTAGAATTATGGTTTGGTAAGTTTGTATCGGAATATTCTGATTTAAAGAAATTGAGAAACAATTCCCTGCGTTCTCATCTAAACGGAGATTTAAATGTTGAAGTAGAATCGAAAAGTGGAGTGTTGACAGATTTATTGATTGAGTTGCAAAAAAAAGAATTATGGGATAAGCGGATACCTAAAATGCTTCAACTGTATTATGACGATATGTTTAGGGTGTTAGATGAAAGCTATAAAGCGCTAAACGATAAAGGCTTTTGTTGTATAGTTGTTGGGAACTCGGCATATGGCGGAATTGTATTTCCTGCCGACTTAATATTGTCAGAGTATGCTGAAAAAAATAGGCTTTAAAGTTGAAAAAATAGAAGTTGATAGATATATTATTACGAGCTCTCAGCAATATGAGATGACAAAAGAGGCCGGAAAATATTTAAGAGAGAGTGTTGTATGTCTGGTAAAGAACAAATAATAGAAGCTGAATCATTGCCTATTGATATTCAAAGAGGTGCATGTTATTCAATAAAGCAAGCAAATCCCAACTCATACACGCATGGAATGTTTAAGTATCCATGCAAATTTATACCTGAGATTCCCAGATGGGGGATAAATTCATTTCTTCCGGAAAAAAGAGGAGTTATTTTTGATCCGTTTTCAGGAAGTGGAACAACATTATTAGAAGCTAATATAAATGGGATGGATGCATATGGAACAGAGATTGATGATATTGCAAAATTGATTATCAAGGTAAAGACAACGGTTTTAAGTCTGTCGCAAGTGACTTCTTTGGAACAGTATTATTTAGAACTTATGAATATAATTACTCAGGATGACGCAGAGCTATTTCGGCCGGAAATTGCCAACTTAGAACACTGGTTTTCTGATGAGACGATAAATCAACTTGGGAGAATGAAAGTATATATTGATAGTATTAAAGACATAGATGTAAGAGACTTCTTTAAATTGTGTATGGTTTCAATAATAAAAAGGGTATCAAATGCTGATGATACTTCGCCTAAACCATATGTATCGAACAAAATAATTAAAATTCCGCCGAGTGTTGAAAAGGAATTTTCATCTGTTTTCCGCAGATATAAGCAAATGGTTATAGAATTATTAAGTGTAGAAAAAATGGGACATACAGATATTATAAAGGGAGATGCTTTAAAGTTTTCAGTACCGTTTGGAATTGATTTGGCAATTACATCACCTCCATATATTAATGCATTTGATTATGGTAGAACTATGAGGCTTGAAAATTTGTGGTTGGCAACCTTGACGGAGGAAAAGCTAAGGGAAAAAAAGAGTCAATATGTAGGAACTGAAAAAATAAATATAAAAAAAGAAAAGAGTAACCTTAGAATTCTGGAAAAGAGCAACCTTTTAAAGGAATATTACAATAAAATCATTGAGAAGGATGAGAAGCGTGCGCTTATCGTAAAGAAATTCTTTGAGGATATGGAAGTTAGTTTGCACAGCGTTTATAACCAAATGAATACAGGGGGAAAGTATGTAATTGTTATTGGAAACAGTACAATTAGAAAAGTTAATATTGAGAGCTGGAAGGTAATAGAAGAAATTGCAAATAAAATGGAGTTTAATACAGTGCAATATTTTAGTTATATAATACAAAATCCATATATAAGAATACCTAGAAAAGGCATGGGGGGAAAAAATTAGCAAGGATTATGTATTGGTACTAGAGAGGGGAGTTTAGTTATGGCACAAAAGAATAGAAAAAAGCAAATTTGGTTAATACCTAAAAGGGTAAGTTTACATCAGACAATATGTTTGATTGATGGAATAATAGAAAGAAAATACAATGGAACAAGTTGGAATCCTCAGAAACAGAACAATTTAGGAGTAAATCTAAAAAAATGGGGAGCAACTAAAAATGGGAAAAATATATCGTCGCAATCAATTAGAACATTAGTGGCATCAATACCCCAATATTTAGGATTTCTTTATGTAAATACAGAAAGTACGCCCAATAAAATTTGTCTTACTGAAGCAGGAATTGCTTTATGGAATAGGCATAAAAATGAGCTTGTGAAAGTGTCAAATCTTATTGAAGGTAAAGATAAATTAATAACAGAATCCGAGGCGGTTCTTAGACAAATGGAGAAACTACAAATCACAAATCCGCTGATAAATAAAGATTGTGAGAATATATATGTATTTCCTTTTAGGTTTATGTTAAAAGTTCTTATGAAGGTAGGATATTTGGATCAAGAGGAGATAGCGTATTTTCTCTTTAAGGTAAGAAACGAAGATGAAGTTGATATGATAGTACAGGAAATTGAAAATTTTCGTAAATTATCTAAAGAAAATCGAGAATCGCTTATTAATGCATTTAAGAGTACGCAGATTGGGAATATTACATTGGTTAAGGCATCTTCTGCCGGTTATTTTATTTCTCTTTGCCAAATAACCGGTATTATGGATAAATTAAAGGTTACTCCAAACAATAGAAGCAGTGAGATTGCGGCATTAAGAATTAAGGATTCATGCATGGAATATGTGGAAGAAATGTTAAATTCAAAATACCAGAATACAGAAGTATATGATTTTGAGGATGATTTACAGTTGTGGATAGATTATATAGGAGATATAACTAGAGATTATCCGCCAATAGGGGTTTCGATTATAAATAAATCTAATGGTAGATTTTTGGTACAGGTATTTAAAGATGGGGTATGCAAGTATGATGATTTAATTGAGGCGGCAAGTGTTTTAAAGTTTCCTATGTTTGTTGATGTAAAAATCATAGATGTCACAACAGGAGATGAGTTGGAAACACTTAATATTTCTCCTACATTTGAACAAAGAGAATACGAGATTGGAGACGAATTAGGTAGTGTTGAATTTAAACATGAAACTTTAGAGGAAGTGGCTAAAGAAATTATAGAACATTGTGAAGCTGCAAAATTTGCCGGGAAAACTCTAAATTATTTGAATACATTATCAAAAATTACAGGTATAGACAAAATTAATGATAAGTCCCTTAGAGGAGCTTATTTGGAATATTATGTATATAAGATGCTAAACATTCTTAAAAATGAAAATATAATTGATGATGTAATCTGGAATGGCAAGATTGGTAAATACGGATTGCCAATACAGGCGCCTGGTGGAAAAACAGGTACTCCAGATTTAGTTTTTGTAATTGATGATTTACATATTGTTGTTGAGCTTACAACAATTAAGGCAAAGGCTTTACAGTTTAGTGCAGAAGGTTCATCGGTTCCTGATCATATAAGGCTATATAAGCAGGAGACCGGAAAGGATGTTGCAGGTGTGTTTTGTGCACCGATAATTCATGAAAGAAACACCGCAGCGATGAAGTCTATAATAGCGCCATATGGGATTGAATTGCATTGTATAACAGATAAAGAATTGGTTGAGATTCTGCTTACTAAGGATAAGGAAATAATAAAAAAATTATCAAATAGTTAGTGCGGGTACATTTTGTTTTTGTATCCTGAAAACGAATTATCGATTTTACAGATAAATATGAGTTTATACAGATTTAGGAGAATAAATAATGAGCGAATGTAATTATCGCATCCTCATTGTAGAGGATGACAGAGCCATTGGGGAAATGATGAAAAGGCATTTGATTCAGTGGGCGTATGATGTACATATGGCGGAGAATTTTCATGATATTTTAGGCGAGGTTAGCAGATTTCAGCCGGATTTGATTTTGCTGGATCTGCTTTTGCCGCATTATAATGGATTTTATTGGTGTAAGGAGATTCGCAAGGTATTTAAGATTCCGATTGTATTTGTCTCGTCTGCCGGGGATAATATGAATATTGTTATGGCAATGGATATGGGCGGAGATGATTTTATCGTAAAACCCTTTGATTTGGCTGTATTGACTGCAAAGGTGGGGGCAATTTTGCGCCGGAGTTATTCTTATGCGGGTAAGGTAAATGTTATTGAACATAGTGGTATGGTTTTAAATCTTTCAGATGCAACAGTATCATATAAGGGTGCAAAAGCGGAACTTTCAAAAAATGAGTTTCAGATATTAACGCTTCTTATGGAAAATGCAGGAAGCATTGTGAGCCGGGATACAATTATGATGCAGCTTTGGGATAGCGAAGATTTCATTGATGATAATACCCTGACGGTGAACGTGACAAGAATAAGAAAAAAGCTTAAGGATATTGGACTTTTGGATATAGTTAAGACGAAAAAAGGACAGGGGTATTTGATAGAATGATTTTTAATTTATTTTTTAAGTATTTATGGCAACAGAGACACATTTATGGATTTTGCTTTATTTGGGTAGTTATATTTGTTCTGCTGTTTTTCCTGACCGGTGTGCCGCTAAAATATGTGTGGTACCCTTCGCTGCTGTGCATGGTGATTTATCTTTTCTTTATTGCGGCGGATTATACTGCATTTGTAAGAAGGCACTGTTTGTTAATGGCAGTTAAGGAAAATATAGATATTGTTTTGGATAAGCTTCCACGACCTGCAGGAGTTTTGGAGGAGGATTATCAAGAGTTGATAAGAAAGCTGGCTGATAAAGACCATTCCCAAATACTTAAAGCGGCGACAGCGCAAAAAGAAATGATGGAATATGTATCTTTATGGACACACCAGATAAAAACACCGCTTACTGCTTTACAATTGCTATCGGAAGGCCAGAAGGAACCTCTAAGGCAGGAGATAATTAAGGAGTTGTTTGAGCTTTCGCAGTATGTGGATATGATGCTTCAGTATGTACGTTTAGAAGGCGGCAGCAGGGATTATGTATTGGAGCCATGTAATGTTAAGGCTATGGTGAATCAGTCGGTAAAATATTTTGCGAGAAGCTTTATTTCCAAAAAGATTTCAATAAGGATTGAGGTAGATGAGCAGGCGAGGGTTATAACGGATGAGAAGTGGCTTGTGTTTGTTCTTAAGCAGTTACTTTCAAATGCACTTAAATATTCTGATAAGGGAGAGATTTTTATTGCTTTATGCGAACATGATAATGAGAAATATTTAAGTGTTAAGGATTATGGAATAGGAATTGCATCGGAGGATATTCCAAGAATATTTGAGAGAGGGTATACGGGATACAATGGCAGATTAGATAAAAAGGCAACTGGGCTTGGACTGTTTTTAACAAAAAGAATCCTTGAACAGCTTAACCACCGTATTACCATTGATTCTGAGGTTGGTAAAGGAACAACTGTGAAAGTGTGGTTTTAGTTCATTTTGCAATTGTTAGTACATGGAGCGTCTTACAGTGGCAGAATCTTTTGAACCATATCATTCTTTTAGGGAGCGTAAGTATCCCTATTATCGTATTTATGTAGATAATTATGTGGTTTATTATGTTGTAATAGATGATAATCCGGATGATTTAGTTATGGAAGTTAGAAGGTTTCTATGATAATGGGCAGAATAGGGATAGGTTGATTTTTCATCCAAAATCAAATATAATTGGATGAAAAGAAAGGACGCTGGACGAAAGGAGCTATTATGAGATCGTTTGATTATGACAGACTTACAGATAAAGTATGGAGTACAGATATACTAAACCTTGTTGCAAAGATTCATGAGTGTAAAGGGAGACAGGATTTATTTATTAGGCAAAAGCCTGTGGAGCTGGAACGCATGGTTGAGGTTGCAAAAATACAGAGTACGGAAGCATCCAATAAAATAGAAGGAATCGTTACAACAAGTACTCGAATGAAGCAGCTTTTTGAAGAAAAAACGACTCCGAGAAACCGTGATGAAGATGAAATTATGGGATACAGAGATGTGTTGAACACTATTTACGAAAGTAATGAGTATATTCCAATCCGTCCTTCTTATATACTTCAGCTTCATCGAGACCTCCTAAAAAGGGCAGGCTCCTCTTATGGCGGACATTTTAAGAATGTACAAAATTATATTAATGAGACAAAGCCTGATGGAACGACATTCACCAGGTTCACTCCGATTGCTCCTTATGACACACCGGAAGCGGTAGAGAATCTGTGCAAAGCCTATGAGCAG
>CANQSN010000075.1 GCA_947626505.1 uncultured Lachnospiraceae bacterium | reverse complement strand
CTATTCTTCGTTCCAAGGCAGGAATTAAAGATCCTACAAAGCCGATTGGTTCTTTTCTGTTTTTGGGGCCTACGGGCGTTGGTAAGACAGAGCTTGCAAAAAGTCTGGCAGAAGCTTTGTTTGATGATGAAAATAATATGGTGCGTATTGACATGAGCGAGTATATGGAAAAGTATTCTGTATCACGCCTTATTGGCGCGCCTCCGGGATATGTAGGCTACGAAGAGGGAGGACAGCTTACTGAGGCAGTCCGCAGAAAGCCATATTCTGTAGTGCTATTTGATGAGATTGAAAAGGCGCATCCGGATGTGTTTAATGTCCTTTTACAGGTATTAGATGATGGTCATATAACTGACGGACAAGGCAGGACAGTTAATTTTAAAAATACAATTCTGATTATGACGTCAAATATCGGTTCCGAATATCTGCTGGATGGCATTGATGAAAATGGAGATATTAAAGAGGAATCAGAAAATATGGTGATGAATGATCTTAGAAATCATTTCAGACCTGAATTTTTAAATCGTCTTGATGAAACTATTTTGTTCAGGCCTTTGAACAGAGACAACATTAATGGAATTATTGGACTTATTATGAGTGATGTGAATCGAAGACTGGCAGACAAGGAGCTTAGTGTGGAGCTTAGCAGCGAGGCTGAGGAGTATATTGTGGAACACGCATATGATCCGGTATATGGCGCAAGGCCATTAAAGCGTTATGTGCAGAAATATGTGGAAACCTTAGCGGCAAGATTGATTTTGGAGGATAAAGTAGCGCCGAGAGATACAATATTGATTAAGGTGGAGGGCGAGGAATTAAAGGCGGTTAAGAAATAGTAATTCAAAAAATAAAGGATGCTGCTTATATGCTGCAGCATCCTTTTGTTTTAGGTTATTCATAGAATCCATCAAAATTATAGGATGGATTGTTATAATCATCATAGCTGTCAAAATCATACCGGAAGCGGTCGTCGTTGAAGTTAAAGGAATCATGGTTGTATTCATTGAGTTCATCCTGCAGTTCACTCTGCAGGTACTTTTTAACTTCATCAGAGTCCATAAAAGCCATCATTATAATACATAATAAAACAGTTATTACAAGACCGATTATACCTGTAATAATACCGGCAGTTGCAGTGCCGGGCCTCTCATTACGCGAGCTTTTGGCGAAGCAGCCGACTATAATGGCATTAATGCCGGCAGAAACCGATAAAAAAGGGCAGCAGCAAAATGTCAAAAATGAGGTAATGATGGCGACAATACCAAGAATTAATGCAATTACTCCCATTGTATTAGCTTTGTTATCCTGCTGTTCTGCCGGCGACGTCTGCCTGTTTTTCTGTATTGGTTGTCCGGTGTAAGGGTTATATGTCTGGTTATTAATCTGTCCATTATAGTAAGGACCGTTTGGCTGGCCGCTCATCTGACTGTTTTGGTAAGGAGCATTCTGCTGACCGCCCATCTGATTGTTTTGGTAAGGAGCATTCTGCCTGTCGCCCATCTGATTGTTTTGGTAAGGTCCATTTTGCTGACTGCCCGTCTGATTATCATAAGCAGCGCCATCTGGCCGGCTGTCGGATATAGCGCCATATGATTGATGATTATCAGCATCCGCAGATGCTTCGTTGTCAGACTGATTCTCAGAACTTTCCATATTGTTTGAAGCTTCAGTCCCCGCAGGGCTAAAGGAATCGCTCATAGTTTCTTCTTGTGTGTTTGCTTCAGGAGTATCGTCGGGAATTGGATCTCCTGTGTATGGGTCAAATCTCATATTTGTAACCTCCGTTTCTGTTTTGAATATCTAATTTAAAGCTGCTTTAATAGAAAATGATACCATAATAGGTATTTTCTGTTTCATTACTGAATTAGTTTATCATATAAAACAAAAAAAGTAAAAGAAATTAAATGTTTAATTTATTGTGAAAATATAAAAGTTATTGTATACTTTATTAGCAGCATTATGAGAAAATAAATTATTTGCAGGAAGGAATCAATATGCAGAAGAAATATTTGCAGGAGGGGCAATTGCTATATATTATCGCTACAGTAGTTTTTGCGGCGGGTATTTTGTTTGCAGTTATCAGTAATGTGTTTCATTTGCGGTTTTATGCATTGTGGCCATGTATGCTAAAGGAAGTCGGGCACCTGTATTGTCCGGGATGCGGAGGAACAAGGGCGGTCTATCTGTTATTTAGACTTCGGCTGGTGGAGTCCATCATGTCTAACCCATTTGTGTTTTATTTTGCATTTCTGTTTTTGTATTACTACATAGGTACTACTTTGGCAGTTATTAATAAAGGCAGAAGGATTTATTTTCATTTTAGGATTTGGATGGTGGCGGTAGCAGGAATTATATTGCTTTGGACTATGGTGGGAAGAAATGTACTTGCCATATTTTTCGGGATAGATTATCTTGGGGAAATTGTTCCTTATTGGCGGTATTGATTTGTTTATATATTTTTGATATAATTTATACAGTATATTTGGGAATTATTAAACGTATTGTGGGAGGTAAAAGTAATGGAGGATTATGTAATTGTAAATAATGAGGATGGAAATATAGGAATTACCTTTTATATTGATCAGGACAAGATTCTTGCCATTGGGGAAAAGATGAACGCCATATGCGACGACGCATATATGAATGGATATAACTGGGACGCATTTTTAAATTATTATCTTGAGAAAAAAGCGCCGGAGTTATTAGAGGGGCTTGAATCTGATCCTGAGGCCGAAATGTATTCTGCATATTACGAGGATACACAGGATAGTCTTAAAAAGGCTGAAAAATTTGCAGATATTATTAAGTATCTTATTGAGAATGAAAAAAAGCTTTATAAGTTTTTGAAGAAAGAGGCTGACAATATAGAATGGGATTAGTAAACTGTATGCCGGAATAAGAAACGGGCAGATAACTGACAACTTCTTTATTTCTTTATAGCGCCCATTACTTTTATACCTAAAAAAGATTTTCTGCATTTACAAAAAAAATCAGGTTGACAAATATATTATCAAGGCATATACTGTAAAAAAATAAAAAGTAAACCGATGAACAAGAGAAGTAGGTATGATTATGATTTACAGAGAGCTGCCGGATGGTGAAAGGCAGCAGTCAGATTTTACTGAATGGACTTGCGAGGGCAGCTTGAAACTGAATTATTCTATTTAGGAGTAGATGCTGACGGGATTCTCACCCGTTATAAATGAGATGTGTATGTTAGTACGCAGGTGAGCGGCCGGTTTTTCGGCAATTAGGGTGGCACCGCAGAAGATGTTTATTAAGCTTTTGTCCCTTCTACTATAGGGAGAAAGGCTTTTTTTGTTGCATTATGCAAAAATATAAGGAGGTAAAGACATGATTAAAGAAGCGATTTTAAAATTATCTAAGAAGGAAGATTTGACCTTTGAAGAGGCAAAAGGAGTTATGGAGGAAATGATGGACGGGACTGCAACTCAGGCGCAGATGGGAGGTTTTTTGATGGCGCTTAGTATGCAGGGAGAGACCATTGATGAGATTACTGCATTTGCCACAGTGATGAGGGAAAAGGGAGTTCATATTAATCCTGAAAGGGAGGTAATTGATATTGTAGGCACCGGCGGAGACAGGGTGGGAACATTTAACATTTCCACCACATCAGCGTTTGTTGTGGCAGCAGGAAATGTTCCTGTAGCAAAGCATGGAAACCGCAGCGTGTCCAGCCGGAGCGGCGCGGCGGATGTACTGGAAAAGCTTGGTGTGGAAATGTCGTTAAATGCAGAGCAGAATGAAAGGGTGTTAAAGGAAACCGGAATATGCTTTATGTTTGCTCCGGTATATCATTCTTCCATGAAATATGCCGCGCCTGTCAGAAGGGAGCTTGGAGTAAGGACAGTGTTTAATATTTTAGGGCCGCTTTCCAATCCCGCAGGAGCAACAATGCAGCTACTCGGCGTATATGATGAAAAGCTGGCAGCGCCGCTGGCTAAGGTTTTGTCAAATCTGGGAGTCACCAGAGGCGTTGCGGTTTGCGGCAACGACGGTTTGGATGAGATTACCTTAACAGGCGAAACAAATGTAAATGAAATACGTTTTGGAGATATTATTTCTTACACAATTACACCGGAAAAATTCGGATTAAAGAGATGTAAGCTTGAAGAATTGATAGGCGGAACTCCTGAGGAAAATGCACAGATTACAATGGATATTTTAACAGGAAAAGAGCAGGGGGCAAAGCGGGATGTGGTTTTAATGAATGCAGGAATGAGCCTGTATCTCGGAATCGACGGTATTTCACTTGAGCAGGGTGTTAATATGGCAAGGGAGTTGATTGACAGCAAAGCAGCCTTAAAGAAATTTGAGGAGTTCAGGGATGCTACAAAAAGGGTTGCAAACGAGTCTTGAATATGCAGGATTTGTTAATTGACAGGAGGCAAAGCATGATACTTGATGATATTGCAGCAGATACAAGGCGGCGTGTAAAAGAGGCGAAAAGAACGGTATCTTTAGAGGAAATGAAAAGAAGGGCGGAAGACTTAAACAGGGATACGGGATTTCCGTTTGAAGCGGCGTTAAAGAACCCCGGAATGCATTATATATGCGAGGTTAAGAAGGCATCTCCGTCAAAGGGCATTATTGCAGATGATTTTCCGTATATTGAAATTGCGAAAGAGTACGAGAGAGCCGGAGCAACGGCGGTGTCCTGCCTTACAGAGCCGACATATTTTCAGGGAAAAAATGAATATTTGCAAGAGATTAAGAAGGAGATTAAGCTTCCTGTATTAAGGAAGGATTTTGTCATTGACGAGTATATGATATATGAAGCTAAGGTCATTAATGCAGATATTGTTCTTCTTATATGCGCGCTGCTTGATGCAGCGACTTTAAAGAGGTATATTGGCATTTGTCATATGCTTGGACTTTCAGCTTTGGTAGAGGTGCATGATGAGGATGAAATGCAGCAGGCAATTCAGGCAGGAGCCAGAGTAATCGGGGTAAATAACCGGAATCTTAAGGATTTTACTGTAGATATAGGTAACAGTATCCGTCTTAGAAGCCTTGCTCCAAAGGAGATTTTATTTGTGGCGGAAAGCGGTATTTCTACACCGCAGGATATAAATGAGCTAAAGCGGGCAAAGGTGAATGGGGCGCTTATTGGGGAAGCGTTTATGAGAAGTGATAATAAGAAGGAAATGCTTGAATTTTTGGATGGTGGCAGGTGAATATGGTAAATGTTAAGATATGCGGGTTGAAGAACTTAAGGGATATTGATATGATGAACCGGTTAAGGCCGGATTATGCAGGGTTTGTGTTTGCAGACAGCAAAAGGCAGGTGAAAATAAATGAGGCGTTTGCAATGCGGGAAAGGCTTGATAAAGATATTTTGTCTGTTGGAGTATTTGTAAACGAGACGATTGATTGCGTGAGCCGCCTGTATAATGAAGGAATTATACAGTTAGCGCAGCTTCATGGCGACGAGGGTATGGAGTATATTAAGGAACTTAGGGATAAAGTACCTGAGCTGCCGGTGATAAAGGCAGTAAGAGTTAAGTCTGCTAATCAGATTTTGGAGGCTGAAGGTCTTGACTGCCAGTATCTGCTTCTTGATACCTATGTCAAAGATTTATATGGCGGAAGCGGAAAGCAGTTTGACAAGGGCTTGGTGCCAAAGCTTACTAAACCATATTTTCTGGCAGGGGGGCTGAATGCAGAAAATGTTGCAGAAAATATCAGAGCGTGCAGCCCGTTTGCGGTGGACGTCAGCAGTGCGGTTGAAACTGACGGTGCAAAGGATGAGGAAAAGATAAAACTATTTATGGAAAGGGTGAAGAGTTGTGGAAGATAAAGGCAGGTTTGGGGAATATGGCGGGCAGTATGTGCCGGAAACTCTGATGAATGCAGTAAATGAGCTGGAGGCTGCATATAACAAATTTAAGGATGACGACGAGTTTAAAAGAGAGCTTGATACGCTTTTGAGGGAATATGCGGGGAGGCCTTCGTTATTGTATGAGGCAAAGAAGATGACAAGAGAGCTTGGAGGGGCTAAAATTTATCTTAAAAGGGAGGATTTGAACCATACCGGAGCCCATAAGATTAACAATGTGCTGGGGCAGGTGCTTTTGGCTAAGAAAATGGGGAAAAGCCGCGTGATTGCGGAGACCGGCGCCGGACAGCATGGAGTGGCGACAGCGACAGCGGCTGCTCTTATGGATATGGAATGTGAGATTTACATGGGTAAGAAGGATACAGACAGGCAGGCTCTTAATGTATACAGAATGGAGCTTTTAGGAGCTAAGGTACATCCTGTCACTACGGGTACCATGACTTTAAAGGATGCAGTTAATGAGACAATGCGCGAATGGACAAATAGAATGGACGATACATTGTATGTTTTGGGCTCTGTTATGGGACCGCACCCTTTTCCTACTATTGTAAGGGATTTTCAAAAGGTTATAAGCAGGGAAATAAAAGAGCAGATGCTTGAAAAAGAAGGGCGCTTGCCGGATGCAGTTATTGCCTGTGTGGGCGGCGGCAGCAACGCAATAGGGGCATTTTATGAATTTATTGAGGATAAAGAGGTTAAGTTAATAGGATGCGAGGCGGCAGGTCTTGGTGTTGATACTGATAAGCATGCAGCAACTATAGCAAAGGGAGAGGTTGGGATTTTTCATGGTATGAAGTCTCTCTTCTGTCAGAATAGCGACGGTCAGATTGCGCCTGTTTACTCTATTTCCGCGGGACTTGACTATCCGGGAATCGGACCGGAACATGCAATGCTTAATAAGACCGGCAGAGCACAATATGTTCCAATTACAGATGAAGAGGCTGTTAATGCATTTGAATATCTGTCAAGAACTGAAGGAATTATTCCGGCAGTGGAGAGCTCGCATGCAGTGGCATATGCTATGAAGCTGGCTCCGAAGATGGATAAGGATAAGATTATTGTTGTCAATCTCTCTGGAAGAGGCGATAAGGATGTGGCGGCAATTGCAAGATACAGGGGGGTAGATATACATGAATAGAATTAAAGAAGCATTTGAAAATAAAAAAGCATTTATTCCGTTTATTACAGGGGGAGATCCAAATCTTGAAGTCACGAAAAAACTGTTGGTGGCAATGCAGGATGCCGGAGCAGATTTGATTGAGGTTGGAATACCATTTTCCGATCCGATTGCAGAGGGACCGGTAATTCAGGAGGCGGACGAGAGGGCTCTTAGCGCCGGGTGTACGCTTGATAAGCTGTTTGATGCTATTAGGGAAGTGAGGGGACAGCTTCATATTCCGCTGGTATTTATGACCTATGTAAATCCTATTTATACTTATGGCAAGGAGAAGTTTATGCAGCGTTGCGTGGAATGTGAAATGGCGGGAATTATTGTGCCGGATTTACCCTTTGAGGAAAAAAATGAGCTTTCTCCTGTGTGCAGGGAATATGGCATAGAGCTTGTTTCGCTGATTGCGCCCACTTCCCATGAACGTATTCAAATGATTGCAAGGGAGGCGGAGGGTTTCCTTTATTGTGTATCTTCCCTTGGGGTAACAGGAGTCAGACAAAGGATTACAACGGATATAGGAGAAATGATATCTCGTGTCAGAGAGGCAACTAATATCCCATGTGCAGTGGGATTTGGAATTGCCACACCGGAACAGGCAAAGGAGATGGCGTCCTTGTCTGATGGGGCAATCGTTGGTTCCGCTATTGTAAAGCTTATTGCCAAGTATGGTGAAGACTGTGTTCCACATGTTAAAGAGTATGTAAGCAGCATGAAAAAAGCCTGTCAGGAGGCAGAATAAATTAACCGGGGAGGTCGGATGTGCTAAAGATTCGGATAGGAAAGTGTCTGCTAAGGCAGACATGAATCTTTCGCCAAGACTCGCAAGCGAATCTTAAATTAGCATAAAGAAGGACACCTGCTGGTAACAGGTGTCCCACAAAAGCTAACGATAGACGGTTAGTCCGTTCATCTAAATGAAGAATAGCCGCTTGGTTTGCGACTTATTATTTTTAAGTTTAAGCTCGTTTGAGCATAGCTTCTAATTCTGCAATTCTTGCATCCTTCTCAGCACTCTTAGCTTTTTCAGCAGCAATTCTTGCATCTTTTTCAGCTAATGCTTCATCTTTTTCAGCTAAAGCCTCGTCTTTTTCAGCTAAAGCTTCTTCCTTTTCTTTTTCAAATAACTTAGCTACCTTAGTCATCTTAATCCACTCCTTTACTTCATTTGACGTCTTCTCATCAAT
>CANQSN010000074.1 GCA_947626505.1 uncultured Lachnospiraceae bacterium | reverse complement strand
AAGAACAAAGCACGTTTTAATTCTCCTTTTTTATTTTAGCATAGGCATATATAAAATGCAATTCTCTAAAAGTTATCTGTTCCTACATTTTATGAATACGTTAAACAAGGAGCGCTTGCTTAGTTCAAGACTCGCAAGCGAATCTTGAATGTTTATTCAAGTCGCAAAAACCGAAAAATTGTACAAACAAATTTAAATATATTTATACGTAAATAACAATGACATTTTTTACCTGATTTGTTATAATAAAATACAGGTTGCGAATAAGTGTGTTTCATACTGGTACATTTCATGCAGATTTTTCCAAAACCCTTGCTATATAAGGGATTGTACCAAATAAAGTACATAGATTTTGGCGAATTTTAATTGACGTGTATACAGTATTCAACTATAATTATTTATAGTATTTGAGACATACTTATGTCTTCACAATATCAACTAAAAATAACATTATATAAAAGGAGGATTTTTTAAAATGAAAATGAATTCAGAAGCATGGAACGGATTTGAAGCTGGTCAGTGGATGCGCGACATCAACACAAGAGATTTCATCCAGCACAATTACACACCATATGAAGGTGATGAAGAATTCTTATGCGGACCTACCCAGAACACTAAAGATTTATGGGACATGGTAATGGATTTATCAAAGAAGGAGAGAGAAGCCGGCGGTGTTCTTGATATGGATACCAAGGTTGTTTCTACTTTAACTTCACACGCTCCCGGATATCTTGATAAGTCTAAGGAGACTATTGTTGGTTTCCAGACAGACAAGCCTTTCAAGAGAGGTATGAATGTTTACGGTGGTATCCGTATGGCAATGAAGGCTTGCGAGGATAACGGATATAAGGTAGATCCTGAGATTGTTGAATTTTTCACTACTCACAGAAAGACTCACAATGCCGGTGTGTTTGATGTTTATGATCCTGAGATTAGAAGATGCCGTTCTAACCATATCATTACCGGTCTTCCGGATGCATATGGACGCGGACGTATCATTGGCGATTATCGTCGTGTTGCACTTTATGGTACTGATTATTTGATTGAAGATAAGAAAGCTCAGAAGGAGTCTTTCGGTACTGTTTATACAGATGATGTAATTCGTGGCAAGGAAGAGATTTCCGAGCAGATTCGTGCTTTGGGCGAGCTGGCTAAGATGGCTGAATCCTATGGATGTGACATTACAAAACCTGCTACCAACGTACAGGAAGCTATTCAGGCTGTATACTTTGGTTATTTAGGCGCTGTTAAAGAACAGAATGGTGCAGCTATGTCTCTTGGACGTACTGCTACTTTCTTGGATATTTATGCTGAGAGAGATTTGAAGTCTGGCAAGTTCACAGAAGAACAGATTCAGGAATTTGTTGACCACTTTATTATGAAGCTTCGCTGCGTTAAATTTGCACGTACACCTGAGTACAACTCAATCTTTGCCGGCGATCCGGTATGGGTTACTGAGTCTCTCGGTGGTATGGGTGTTGACGGACGTACTCTTGTTTCTAAGATGAGCTTCCGTTACCTTAACACTCTGAACAACTTAGGTACTGCTCCGGAGCCAAACTTAACTGTATTATGGTCCAACAGACTGCCTGTAGGCTGGAAGAAGTTCTGCGCCAAAATGTCTATCAAGTCTTCTTCTATTCAGTACGAGAATGATGAGTTAATGCGTCCTATCCATGGTGATGATTACGGTATTGCTTGTTGCGTATCTTCCATGAGAATTGGTAAAGATATGCAGTTCTTCGGCGCCCGCGCAAATTTGGCTAAATGCCTGTTATATGCAATTAATGGCGGTATCGATGAGGTTACTAAGGTACAGGTTGCTCCTCAGTACAGACCAATTACCTCTGAGTACTTAGATTATGATGAGGTTATGGACAAGTTTAAGGTTATGATGAAGTGGCTTGCCGGCGTTTATGTAAGCGCTTTGAACATTATTCATTATATGCATGACAAGTATTCTTATGAGAGAATTGAAATGGCTCTGCACGACAGAGATGTCAAGAGATATTTCGCAACCGGTCTCGCTGGACTTTCTATCGTTGCTGACTCTCTCTCTGCTATTAAGTATGCTAAGGTTAAAGCTATCCGCGATGACGACGGAGTTGTAACTTCTTATGAAGTTGAGGGTGATTTCCCTAAATATGGTAACAATGATGATCGTGTAGATAATATTGCTGTTGAGCTGGTAACTTATTTCATGAATGAGATTCGTTCTCACCATGTATATCGCAATGGCGTACCTTCTATGTCAGTTCTTACTATTACCTCTAACGTAACTTATGGTAAGAATACCGGCGATACTCCTTGCGGACGTAAAAAAGGTCAGCCATTCGCTCCCGGCGCTAACCCAATGCATGGAAGAGATACTCATGGTGCATTAGCTTCTCTTTCTTCAGTTGCTAAGCTTCCATATAAAGACTCTCAGGATGGTATTTCTAATACATTTACTATTATTCCTAACGCACTTGGTAAAGATACAGTAATTGCCGGTGAATTATAGGAGTGATAATATGTCAGATACCAACAATGCACAGGTAGATGATATTGTTGCTATGCTGGACGGATTTGTAGCCAAAGGCGGCGGTCACATGAATGTAAGTGTGGATGAAGCCGCCGCCTCCGGCGAAAAGGTAATAGAGGAGATGGGCTGCATTGATTGTGCAAAAGGCGACCTTGCCTGCTCTGTTCCTACCTTGATGGAAGGCATGGACGACTATTCATCATACGAAAATAAATAACAATTTCATTTTATAATATTAGGAGGTTTTTATTATGACAGCACAGCCTACAGAAACTCAAATTGACAACTTAGTTAATATGTTAGATGGCTACACAAACAAGGGTGGCTATCATCTGAACGTTAATGTATTGAACAGAGATACTTTAAAGGATGCTCAGGCTCATCCTGAGAATTATCCTCAGTTGACTATTCGTGTATCAGGATACGCAGTTAACTTCATTAAGCTGACAACAGAGCAGCAGAATGATGTTATAAGCAGAACATTCCATGAGAGCATCTAGGAAACGGATACACTTACCGGCATTTGCAAGCTTTTCTTAAAGTTTGATGCCAAGTTTTGAAACATAGTAATTATAAAGCGGAAGAAGATTTTCTTTTTCCGCTTTTTACATATAATAAGTTATCTATTCTTGTTATATTTGCTTAATTGCATTAAACTGGTATAATGTATAAATTTTAAGGAAATATAAGAAGCATAGAATGAATTACCAAAGGAGGAACAGAAATGAAAGGATATGTACATTCCATTGAAACATTTGGCACTGTAGATGGGCCCGGAACAAGATATGTGGTATTTATGCAAGGCTGTCCAATGCGTTGTAAATACTGTCATAATCCCGATACATGGATTCCCAATACCGGAAAGCAAAAAAGCGCTGAGGAGATTCTTGATGACTGCGAGCGTTACAAGGCCTTTTGGGGCAAAGACGGAGGACTTACAGTTACCGGCGGCGAACCGCTGCTGCAGATTGATTTTATTACAGAACTCTTTGAAAAAGCACGCGAACGGGGATATCACACCTGCCTTGATACCTCCGGAATTATATTTAATGAAAATAATCCCGCGTTAATGGAAAAGTTTGACAGGCTTATGAAATCTGTCTGTCTCGTGCTGCTTGATATTAAGCATATTGATGCAGAGGAACACAAAAAGCTTACTACACATTCCAATGAACAGATTCTGGCATTTGCCAGATATTTAGATAAGAAAAATATTGACGTATGGATTCGTCATGTAGTAGTTCCGGGAATCACCTTTAATGAGGAATATCTGACAAAGCTTGGAGAATTTTTGGGCACCCTAAATAATATTAAGGCTTTAGATGTACTGCCTTATCACACTATGGGAGTAGTCAAATATGAAAATCTCGGCTATGACTATCCGCTTAAAGGCGTCGAAGCCCTCACCACTGAACAAGGGCATGAGGCAAGGGAAATTATCAGAGCTGCCTACCACCGCGTCAAGGATGCAAAATAGTTTATATTTCTTTTATCCTATTTATTAACAAATCTAAAGGGCAGCAATGCTGCCCTTTTGTTGTGTTTTATCACCTAAAATCGAATATATTAATTATGTCTGCTGTAAAAGTTTTATTGCTTATGCTTAGAGTTATCAAACTTGACTGCCCTGAACATCTTTGTATACCTTTTTTTCTTTTATTCTTGCTTTTATATATGAAATAATTGTTCTTATAAGGGCAATCGAGCATATAAACCACGTACATACCATTATTAAACCCCAAATTGTAAAGTTTATTGTAAATGTATCTACTAGTCTATAAATAAACACAGTAATGACCATTAAAAATAATACTATTTGATGAAACAATTCTTTTCTATAATCATAAATATGCCATACGCCCAATTCTTTTTCCTCCCTTGTTAATTCTCTTTTAGGAAGAACTACATAATATAAACTTCCTTTTGAATTATTAATACTAGAATCTTTTTGCTGAATAGCCTTATAATCCTCTTTGGTTCTTTTAATTCCAGCAATAACTACAGCGCCACTATCTCTATATTTATCAATCAATATATCTCTTTTTTTGTAGTTGTCCCAATAATTTTCTTCATCTTCATGATGTAATATACAAACCATAAATTGCTCATTCTTACATTCTTCAAACCAATATAAAACTAAGAATGTGCCATGATAAACCTTTACTAGTTTGTAACCCTTACTCATAAATTTATTAAGTTTGTCCTCATCCTCTACAAATTTTATTAATACTCTCATTTCATCACCTTGCATTAATTATAATATTATTTATTGGGATTTTTCCAACCACAGAATTTAATAATTTTTTCAACATCTATATCGGAATCAATACTACCTCTCTTTCCTGATACATACTTGTTAATATAACCTGTATTTTTCCACGCATCCCAACATTTCAAACCATAATTTTTAATCATTCTTGAACAAGCTAGTGATTGGTAATCCTTATCTAAAATGTCTTTTATATTATCATATTCCAATTTATTTATTACCTTATGCAATAATTTTATTGGCGGAGATACTTTCTCCAATGTATCTATTGTCTCACCAGCGAAAAAAAATGTACTTACTATCTTTTTGTTTTTAATTTTATGCCCCATCACTAACAAACCTTCTACCTTTACATCTTTAACCACAATAAATTGAATTGATAATGTAGCTATATAAACAACAGCTCCTTTAACATCATCAAAAGTAATTTTATAATCTTTATACCCTAATTTTTCCATAACTGCTCTAATCAGATTCTCATTATTAGTATAAGAACCTTGACTCTCACATGCTGCTTCATATAATTTTTCCCTTGTAATATAATACTTCGTCATTGGAAAATCACTCAAAAAATCTTTTGCACTTAAATGTTCTGATTCAACTTCCCATATGCCACCATCAGGGCAGCTTACCCAGTTATCCTGATTGCACTCAACTCTGACATCCTCGTTTTTTTCTGTCTTACATATAAATTCAATATAATATGTTTTATTTTGTTTAAGAATATAATGCTTTTCTTTTACACTAATACTTTTTGTAGATGATTTGTAACTATCTACATAGACCTTTTTTTTCTTTCCCTTTTTATAATAAACCTTTATAGAGGTATCCTTATTTTTAAACCCGGATTTGCTTACAACCCTAACAGTATAATCACTGTTTTTAACAGGCTTTAACTCGCCTATCAAAGTCCTCTTTTTATTTTTGCTTGATGCAAACTTATAAGTACAAATTCCATCCTTAACATCAACATTTCTGACAGTTGGATTAGAAATAGTTGGTGCCTTCTTCATACTCATAAAAACATTTGCCTTAGCCACCTGATTTTCACTTGCATCCGGTGGAGTTAAAGAATCATCAAGCAGACTGTCATCTATTTCATATGGATTATACTGCAACACATCAGAGTCTTTGGAATCAATCAGGTCATCTCCGTCACTGTCCATAAGATTCGGGAATGAAATAACAGGAAGTACCTTCTGCTCCAACAGGCATTGCATAATTCCGTCAGTATTATAGGAAACCCCCATAGAATCCCAAACTTTCTTTAAAGATGGCAGGACAATTGATGTCTTTCCTGTAGAATCCATTAAATCTGCAAGCTTTGACCAATCCGTCTCCTGACTGTCTGTCAATCCATCGCCATCTGTATCACATGCAGCTCCCTTAATCAGTTTTTCATCTAAAAACACTGGTGCTAAATTATTTAATGCTACAGCATTATAATCATATTCTGTTCCTGCCATTTTGTCAATATAATTATATAATTGCTTCATATAAGAATTTGTCATGTAAATTCCCTTTCCACCATTATAACCCGGAATATATGAATATACTGCCTCTAAATTATTTGTTCCTGCAATACATACATTTATATCATTTTTCTTTAACTTTTTTAATATATCTCCTATTTCGCCATATCCAAATGAATTTTCCTGATTCATAGGCGAACTTGTAAATACAACTACTATCTTTGTGGCATTATCCCTATACTCCAACTCATTACTATAGCAGAGTGGTTCTATTATAGAAGAATATCTTGAAGCCCCTTCCGGCTCAATCTTGTTAATCATGTTTGTCATGTCACTTACATTAGTCAGAAAATCTTCTGAATAATAGTTAACCCATGTAGAGCCTTTTCCGTTAAATTTTACATCCAAATAACGTATAAAAGACATTCTCAAATTAATATTATTGCTGTTAAGTTTAGCAACAAAATCATTTAGCTCTCTTTGAAGCTGTGTAATAGTTCCTCTGTTACTTAAGGATGCATCTACAGCAAAAACCAGGTCCACAGGTTTTGAGCAATTGGCTGGTTCTATTTCTACTCCCTCATCAATACTCTTAATATTTGAAAACATTTGTTTTACCTTTAAGGCTTTAGGCATTTCATTATGTGTATTTCCCGCCAAGTCGTTGCTTCCCATGCTGTGCAACATTTCCTCAATATCCATCAAAAACAAAATACCCATATTACAGGACGCATCAATTGAAATCTCATTATTACTTACATCATATTTACACTTTACCGGTATAATCATATTTTCTTGCTCATCATAGCTAAATATTGAATACCGTTTAATTCCATAGTCTTCTTCAAAATATTTATTTTCATCTTTTAATTCTTCCGCAGATAACGAAAACCTGATTTCTCCACTGGATATTTTACCTTCATAGTAATTAACAGAAATCGGCTCTCCGACCAGAGCATTATTACTATTTATTACATTATTTCCTTCCTCCAGTTCAACCTGCATATGCGTTTTCAGATTATTTGTTGCAGTTACATCTATACTTACATTAAACTCATCTATACAATCATTTACATCTGATAATTCTTTTTCAGATAATGACTGGGAAATCTCATATTCACTATCAGGAATACCCGGATGGGTTTCCTTTTTGTTGGGATTCAATGAAAGCTGTATTTCGTCAAAATCATTGATTCCGTCTCCGTCTGTGTCTGCAATATCATATTTCGTACCATAAGTGGCTTCATCACCATCTGACAACCCGTCTTCATCCATGTCCTTTAAAAGTGGCTCAGAACCAATGTTATATTCTTCCAGATTGGATAAACCATCTTCATCTAAATCTTCATATCCATCATTAATACCATTTTCATCTGTATCTTTTTTACTGGGATTTGTAAATGTATGTAATACTTCATATCCATCCTGTAATCCATCACCATCACTGTCCTTTTCCAATACATTTGTTCCATACTGGTATAACTCCATTACATCTGGAAGTCCATCATCATCCGAATCCTTTTTATTGTCCCAGTCAATATTACTGTAATCCTCCTCATAAATATTTTCACTCTCTGTTGTAGCTGGTGGCTCAGTAGTTTGTTCCTGTGCTGTCGTGTTCTTCTCTGTTGTCTGACTCTCTGTAGAATCCTGCTCAAAGCTTTGGTCATCAACAAATTTATAACTAAAGAGTTTCTCATTAAATGGCATACTTATTTCTTTTTCAAATGAAAACTGAAATCCAAAAGTCACTTTCTCCTGTGGATTAATAATGGAATTATATTCTTTTGGAGTAATTATAAATGAATTGTTCTCCTCTATATCTGCATTCCACCAATTAGTAATATCATTATCAAAATCAAGCTTTAATTCCCAGCTTTTTATTTCTTCATCAGAGCAATTTTCAATTGTTGCCTCTACAGTTGCATTACTTTGCCACGTATTAGTAATATTATAATATACCTTATAATCCTGTGCAACATGCTCTATTTTCTTTGCTTCAATTAACTCAACGTCTGAAATATCTGAAAATTGTCCACCCTGAATTGAATATCCAAATGTAACTGTTTAGTCAGGCAAAATTATACATAATAAATAACATAATACTTTTTTCATTCTACATTTCTTCCATTTATTTTTAACATTTCATAATTTTGTCTATTTTTTTCACTATTTTTAACTGTATTTATTGCGCAAACATCCACTTAATTCTGCTTTTTGTTATATTTCCC
>CANQSN010000073.1 GCA_947626505.1 uncultured Lachnospiraceae bacterium | reverse complement strand
GTTAACTATACGGATGGGGATATTGGCGCAGTACTTAGCAAAGTGGAGGAACAAATGTATGAAGCATTTCCTGTGGGCAGAAGCGGTAAAGATTTTATAAATATTTCTAGGGAGTCGGTGATTAGGGATAGCTTTGCTAATGCATACGATAAGCTTAACATTAAGCCTGATGAAAAGCTTGACGCAGTGCGCAGCCGCAGCCGAAAAGGAAGTTATCAAAACAGATTATAAACAATGGTTTAAGTAGATTGTAGATTTTTCATACGGTAAGCTTGAGGCAGTATTTTAAGGAGGATGGTTATGAAAATGAATAAGAAAAAAGCAGGAATTGCCGGAGCATTGGCAGTTTTACTGACAGGTACAGCATTGGCTGCCGGAGGGACGCTTAAGCGGGAAGGAGTTAAGGTTCAGAGCTATGAAAGCCTTGATGAAGCGGGATATTGTACGGTTTTGGTCTACATGGATGGAAGCGACTTAGAAAGTGATTATGGTATGGGAGACAGCGACCTTAAAGATTATAAGCTGACCTTGAGCCTGATTAATGTAAATGCCTATGAGAATTTTCATAATATTTTCCATAAATTAATGTCAAATTTAAATGAGAAGCTGTCGGAGGAAGAATACCAAAAGCTTGGGCAGCAGCGCAGCATGTTTTTAGGCTTTGGCAGTCGAAGTGAGAGCAGTGTGCCGGAACAGGTAGATATGATGGATTTATGTAAAATGATGGCTTCTCTTGATATAAATATGAAGGCGGCTGATGATGAGGTTACAGTCAGTAGTTTGGAGAAAGCATATTCAGATTTAGTAGTTTATTCCGTATCAAAAGGTTATAGCGCTTTGCCATGCGGACTAAGTCTGTATATTCCAAGTCCGGATAATGAATGGTTTATAAATGATATGAAGGTTTATGATAACTTGAATTTTTGCGAGGAATACAGAAAGCTGATGGTTGATTATAAAACATACCTTATGAAGGAGGATGAAATAGAATGGAGAGAGCCTTCAATTGAAGATAACTATATATGGCTCACCATGGATTCTGATGATGCAGATAATATTGCAGACGCCTATCTTGCCACCTATAAAAGCGAGGAGGATGGAACTGTATATCTGCTAAGTGCGGATGGAGATGTAATACTAAACCGTTCAGGATATCTTAAAGCAAAAACAGAGTCGGTTTTTTGGGGATTGAAGGGACAGCCGATTTCTATGATAGAAAGCATTGACTCAGAATATCAGACGGAATATATTTCCCCGATTCTTTACAAAAGGAAAGGAGGTGAATGGGAGCAGTGTAACATGTATATTTTATTTTCTGATGATGTACCGGATGGGGAGATTACTTCTATTACTTCTGTCGAAGTGGATAAACAGATATACGAGCTGGGTGAGGGTGATGAATTGATTCCTCTTTACCCTTTATATCAATTTGATGAGGGTATAAGCTTGAAGAAAGAAGATGAACAAAAACCGGCAGATAGTGATATTGGTATTATGGAAAAGTCAGAGGGAAAGATTTTTGACAGAAGCTATTATATGGGAAATGTAATAGATATCAAAAGCCTTGAGGCGGGAGATGGAGATTTAGAGAAAATTTCTATAATTGATAAGGAACAGCTAAAATATGGATTTATGATTAGGGATACAAAAATGAATATGTATTATACAGACATAATTGAGAAATAGAAGAAAGGAGAAGTGCTATGAGCGTAAAAATTGGACATGCATCAATAGACGAAAATGGGAATGGCAGAGGCGGAAAAGCAGGAGATCAAACTAGAAAAGAGGTTTGTGTGCGTGAGTGGTATGACAAGAACTGGAATAAGGTTATACGCCCTAATAATGAGAAGATTGCTAAAAAGATTGCAGATGCTATGGAGGCTGCCTGCGCCAATGATAATATCGGTTATAACATGAACAACCGCAACACGCTTTACATTGAAGCAAAGAAAAAGGGGTGGGATATTTCAAAGATTACAAATACCTGTGAGACTGATTGCTCAGCTCTGGTAAGAGTATGCGTATGCGCTGCCGGAATTGATATTCCCGATATTTTTACTGGAAATGAAGCAGAGATTCTTAAGAATACAGGTAAATTTAAGGTTCTTACAGATAAGAAATATTTGCGGGGCGACGGTTATCTTAAGCGTGGAGATATTTTGCTTAACGAGCTTAGCCATACTGCAATCGTGCTGTCAAATGGCAGTGAGGTTGTGAAAAAATCTTTTATTAGCAAACCGAACATAAAAAAAGATAAAGGGGCAAAGAAAGAAAAAAAGCAATGGAGTGTGTCTGATGAAGGAGTTAATATGATAGCAAGCTTTGAGGGCTTAAGGCTCGAAGCGTACAAATGTCCGGCAGGAGTTTGGACAATTGGTTATGGGCATACAAAAGGCGTTAAAGAAAACGATAAGCTGGACTCTGAAAATGAGGCAAAAAAGCTGTTAAAGAAGGATTTAAAAATATACGAGGGTTATGTTATTCAATGTATTAAAAATAAAAAGATTACATTTGAAATGACACAGAACAGGTTTGATGCATTAACCTCATTCACGTATAATTTGGGAGCCGGATGTTTAGAAACACTTGTAAGTGGCAGAAACGCTGAGACGGTGGCGGAAAAAATTCTTCTGTATAACAAAGCGGGCGGTAAGGTGCTGGAAGGTCTTAATAAACGCAGAGAAATGGAAAGTGAATTATTCCTGAAAAAGTAAATTAAGCAAAACTAGATATATATTAAAAGGAAAGGAGATGTTGTTATGGTAATTAAAGGAGTAAATGCAAGAAATATGGTGATTAAACAGTATATATGCGAGGAGCATGTCAATAATTTGGAATCCAATTTTTATTATGATAGTCGCAGAGAAAGGATGGTGAGAAGTATAACAAGTCTTGGATTTTTCAGTGTACGTCCGGCAGGAGAATACACATTGAAAAAAATAAAGGCTGGCGCAGCGCCAAAACCGCATTCAATTTTAGATAAAACCATTAAGCCATGGGAGATAGAAAGCGTTATGAAAGGTAGCGGCAGTGAAGAAATTAAAAAAACTAAAGAAATGCTGTGCGGACTTGTAGCTCATAGAGATTCCGGTAAAATTGACGGATTGTTTTTATCAAGTGTCGGAGTGGAAAAATTTTGTGACAGTAATAATTTGTCTGATATTTTTTCTGTGAAGGATGGCCCCAATAATAGAAAGTATCTTTGCTTTAATTATGAGAGTAAAAATTTAAATGATTATGTGACAAAGATTAGTGAATTATGCGGTGAAAATGAGAACTATAACAGGTGGTTTGTAACCGGAGACTATGATCTGCATGATTTAGTAGAGAATGTAGCGTCTTATCATGGACCATATGTTTCTTCTTCAAATGACGAGAAGACTGCACTTATTCAGCTTAACGAAGCGCTTATGAAGGGTGCAGGTGAGGAGAAAAATAAACAATATAATATAGATGAGTTTAGCGTGATTCAGCATGGTGCACAGTATAATTATATTGCCCACATATTTGCAAATGAACCAAGACAATTAATTGTGGAATCAGTAGCGAATTATGCATTGGATATTGCGCTTTATGATGGCAAAGTATGGACGATAATTAAAAATACGCCTGAGAAAGGTATTACGAAGGAAGGAATGAAGGAGCTTTATAAGAAGCAGTCCAAAAATTTGTTTGATTATTATAAAGCTCATTGCACAAACTTAAAGTGGTCATGGGATAGAATGGATGATAAAGCTGAGGCTTATATAGAGAGCATAAGCAATAAGTCGTTGGAAAATTTGAGATAGGAGGGTATACATATGGCTAATACAACAACACAACCAACACAAGAGAGCTTTGCGGATACACTCTATAAAGAAATTACTGCAGTAATAGGTGGAGACAATCCAAACCAATTTTTTTGTATGAGCCTTCCGGGTACCATTATAGAACCATCACAGTACTCTTATGATGTGGAGGCAAATGAGGAGAAGCCGGCGCATGTTAAGGCAAATGAATCTAAGCTGGTAAACAAATTATTTGACGCATGTTATATGACTGCATCAGATAATGGAAGGCATTTACAAACGCAATACAGGACGTCGCTCAATATGCTTATGCCCAAAATGAATACAAAATTGTTTGAGGCGAAAACAAAGCTCAGAGAAGCTCTTATGACTCCATATCCATATAATTTTGGAGATGGAAGTACTGAGGTGTTTACTTTAGAGCAGGTGTTTTACAAATTGTATGCTGATTATGTAAATGCAAAGCAGGAATGGGATCAGAAACAGCTTGACAAGAAAAATGAATTAATACAAAAATATCCGGATGCAACAGCAGAATCATATAGAAAGCGTAATGATGACTATTTGAATTGGTATGGAATCGTAGCAAAGACAGAGGAGCTTGAGGTACAGGAGAAGTACGGTAAGGTATTAAGCGTATTTTCCCCGGGGGATATGGATATTATCAACGGTATCTTAGAGAGCGGAGTGGGGCGAGAATTAACGGAAGCGCGCACCACTTTGGATAATGTAGGTGAGTTGAATCCTGATGGGGGATATATATATCCGGTTACTCTGTATCCTCAAAACTGGTTTAATTTACTTGATACATCATTTACTCCTGTGGATTTGCTTGAAAGTCCGGCAGCATTATCTCAGCGTTTGCATCTTTTGGAAATGCAGAGGAGCAGCATTAATATGAATATGAACAAGCTGCTTCAGTCAATTCCTGATGAAGCAGGAGTAGAAGATTTAAAAGCCAAATATGAAGCATGTGAAAAAGCATATACAGATAAATTTGAAGATTATATAAAGGAAAATACAAATTTTACAATGGATATGTTTAAAACAGCAGTTGACGTTATCGCTTCCGGAACAGGTGAAAATGAGCAGGCTTCTGTTGATAAGCTTCAAAAGTCCTCTGCCAAGAGAATTTTTGGTGTAGAGGCAGAAAAACTGGATGAAGTGCTTAATAAGTTTAAAGAGGGAATAAGCAGTTGTATAAGCGCGCAAAACGACCTTGTTGATGCTGCAAGCAAAGCAACAGACAGTGCGCTTGAATGGTGCGCTAAAAATAACAAATTACAGCTTAAAGCATTGTTAGAGCCGCTGAAGCAGCAACAGGACGATATTAATAACCAGATTAATGAACTGAAGGAAAAAATCAATCTTTCAACCTCTATGAACAAGGATGAAGCTGAAGACTCGCAGGGAAATGCATCTAAACCAGAGGCGTCGGATGTTGCACCCAATAAGGTTGCCGACCAATTTACTCAGGTTATTATAGAGAAAAAACTTTCTGCAGCTACTCAGGAATCAAGTATGCAGTCAAATGCTTCCCAGTCAAGCAGCGGGGTTTCGTTTTTCTTTGGCGGTTACAGCAGCAACAAGTCTCATCAGGATTCTGTAAGCAGTGAGATGAGCAGCACCTCAGATATGGATATTCAGATTGGAATGTCTGTGGCAAAGGTGTCCATTGAGCGCGAATGGTTTAATCCGGCTGTTTTCCTGTTATCGTCAGACATGTATAACACATCGACGCAAAAGATTGCTCCTGTAGATACGACAAGCTTTAACAGCGAAAATAAGGAGGAGGTTCAAAAACGGTTTAATAGTATGAATGAATGCATTTTCCCCTGTTATCCGGCTTCGTTTGTAATTGCTAAGGATGTTACAATTAAGTTTTCTTCACAGAAAGCAATGAACTCGGCATTTGCAAAAAGTGTGGAGGACCATTCCTCAAAAGGCGGCGGCTTCTTTATCTTTGGCGGAAGCAGTTCAAGCGCCTCGTCGTCTTCAAACAGCAGTTCAGTTGCCACGTCGACAGCGCACAGTGTGACAGTAAGGTTTACAGCGCCGCAGGTTATTGGTTACTATTTAGAAGCAGTTCCGGCAGATAAAAGCATTCACATCAGCAATGCAGTTACAAACAGGGATGATGATTTTATTTCAGTATTGCAATTTATCAATACATTTAAGAAAATGTTGGATGACCACAATAATAAATATAATAAAGAACCGGTACAAGAGCAAAATAGTTTGGCGCAAGAAATTTAGCCGATTGCTTTTTTGGGCCGATTGTGGTATATTTTTTCTAATTTATTGACTTTTATTCCGGATATGAAGGTTTGAGAAAAGGAGAAGTTATGAACCAAAAGGAAATTGTAGAAGTATTAAAGAAACTTGCGCTGTCAGCGGGTGAACGTATTATGGATATATACGACACAGACTTTGATGTGGATTATAAAGAAGACCAGTCGCCCCTTACTATGGCAGACCGTTCTGCAAATGAAGTAATTGTATCAGCTTTAAGGGAAGCATATCCTGATTACGCCATTTTATCTGAGGAGGAAAAGGACGATAAGGTAAGGCTTAATAATGATTACTGCTTTATCGTGGACCCGTTAGACGGTACAAAGGAATTTGTTAAACGGAATGGACAGTTTACAGTAAATATTGCACTTGCCTATCAGGGACGTCCTGTGGTAGGAGTAATATATGTACCGGTAACAAAAGATTTATATTATGCTACTGAAGATGAGGGAGCATATAAGCTTGCAAATGGTCAAAATGAAGCGGTAAGGCTTAATGTATCCGATAAATTAAACGACTTGGTCTGGGTTGGAAGCAAGTCGCACTCAGGAGAGAAGGAACAGGCTTTGATTGAAGCTCATTCTGATATAATTGCAGAAACAATTTCTGCGGGAAGCTCATTAAAGGGCTGCATGGTGGCGGAAGGAAGGGCGGATGTGTATTATAGATTTGGACTTACCTGCGAATGGGATACTGCCGCAATGCAGTGTATAGTTGAGCAGGCGGGCGCTGTTTTTCGCCAGATGGATGGCAGCAAGATGGTTTATAACCGTAAAAATACTTTAAATGAAAAAGGCTTCTTTATTGTAAACCGTAAAGAAAATATCTGGATATAATAGTTATAAAGAGGGTGTTGCTAATAATACACCCTCTTTTCGTCTATAACATTGTAATGACCATTTGTAAGCTCCACAATAATAACTCCGCAATTGCTCTGCAGGCCATTTGACCAAAACATGCTATTCGGGTGTTTATATATATGGCACATAATAGCTTTATTCATGGCGCCATGCCCTGCAATCATAATGCGGTTCCATTTTTTTTCGTTCGGTTCCACTACATTTCTCATGAAATCTGCAGTTCTTTCCCTTAGTTCATCTAATGTTTCACCGCCGGACGCCGGCTCAAACAGTTCAGGCTTAGTGAAAAAATAATGAAAGGGATCAGACTCATTATGCAATAGCTCGTCCACATCCTTGCCCTCATATTCGCCAAAACACAGCTCTTTAAGCCTTTCGTCGCGAATAATCGGTATATTCTGATATCCTCTTATTAAACATGCAGTTTCATACGCCCGAATTAAAGGGGATGAGTAAATAACATCAAATGCAGTTCCTTCAAGCTTTTTGCCGGTAATTGCGGCAAGCCTTCGTCCATTTTCATTTAGTTCAATATCTGCATGTCCCTGTAATAGGTGGTTGCTGTTCCAGATGGTTTCACCATGTCTTACAATATATATTTCCATAAAAATCTCCATTCGATTACTTAGTATTAATATTTCCGGCAACGCATCTGATTCCATTGACAGAAACAGAATCATTCAGTTCGATAACAAGACATGGAATGCCATCCACCATCTTGGTTTCAATTAAATCAGTACGCTCAGGATTAACATTTATTGTGATATCCGGTGTTTTAACCTCAAATTTTCTTGGGTTGTACACGTTGGTAGCTAATATAGGAGTATCCTTGGTTATTATTTCATCATATTCCTTTTCAAATGCTGCTATGTGGTCCATAGTTGCCCCGCTGCTTGCCAAAAGCCCTCTTACCTCTGTTTTGTCAAGTATAAGCGGCTCCGGCTCATCCTTCTTTTCCGCCACCAAATCATTCAAGTTATTGTGCAGCGATTTTACGGTTTCAAATTTACATTCCCTGCCAAGGCTGTCCTCAATCATTTCATTAAATGCAACAAGCTGTTCCTTCGCCGGCAGCGGCATATGACAGCCCAGCACGCTTTCGGTAATTCCTTCGTTAATCTCACGGGCGTTTTTGGAATAGTACAGTAAATGGTGTATATCCGTATTACGGTCGTTAAATGCCGGAAATAGAAATCCAAGCGCCGGCGACTCCACCATCATGTCCCGCACGCTGTTTTCAATTCGATTTGTCATGGCATTGTAGCATAGTCCGGACTTGCTGGGCTTTATTGGGCAAATGCTGCACACAAGAAAGCTGTATACATATTCGGAAGCATCAGAAAGCGCAGCCCTGTCGCTGGTTATGGCTGGAATATCATATGCATTATGTATTAGAATAATATAATAATTGTCAGGATAATCATAATTTTCAATAATCTTATCGTAGAATTTTTCAAGCAATTCTTCATTCTTAAGCTCGCTTTGCAGCAATTCCCTAAGAAAATGCTGGGCGCCATCTGAATTTTCTTCTTCAGCGGGAAATTCCATATTTAAAAGGTTTTTGCCTATAGCTCCCGACATGGTTTTCCTGAAAATATCAAAATACTTGAATTGAGAATCTTCCTCTAAAGAAAGAAATGCATCCTTCATTTCCACTTTTTTATTTTTCTCTGTATCTACAAAGCATCCGCATATTCGTGAGATACAGCTTGTTTCCTTTTGAAATAATTTTTTTATTTCGTTGATTTCTTTTCGGTTCATAAGTATAAGTTTCCTCCTGTAATATAGAAATGTCGCAGTTTAAGTTAAGCTATCGCCTCATTTTAGCTGTTTCTGATGTATTAGTATAACACTAATTACATATATTTGTCATATTTTTTGTTGACCTTTTTG
>CANQSN010000072.1 GCA_947626505.1 uncultured Lachnospiraceae bacterium | reverse complement strand
CTGATTTGATTGACAGTGACATCAAAGAATTAGAAGCCGAAATTATGCAACTGGCATAATCAATAATTTAATATCAAGATAACAGCGTAAAGGCGCATGGAACAGTAAATTGTAAACCATGTGCCTTTTTGCATTCAAAGGAGGAACATGAGCGACAACATTCAGACCAACACCGCAGGGCAGATGCCGCCCTGCTTGCAGCATCAGATTGAAAAGACAAGATATTTGATAGAGGTACACTTTTAAGACACCAGCGCCTAGAGTGTGGAGGACAGGCTGAAACGTGTCATTCTTCATGATATAGAGCATGGGAAACGGGGCAGTCAGGGAAAAATGATGAAAAATGATGAATACATCCTTGATAAGCAGCAACAGGAAACGTAAATAAATACTTTCTTTTTTATGATAGTAGACTTATAATATTAATGAAAAAAATCACAATGCTTTGAAATATTTAAATTGTGGAAGACAATATGAAAATATATATGGAGAGAATGTGTGCAATGGAAAATGTAAATATAATTTTAAAAAATAAAGTATTTCTTTATACAACAGAGTTTTTTTCCGGAATGGCGGTTATGGCGGTAGAGCTTGGAGCCAGCAGGCTGCTTGCGCCCTATTTTAGTTCTTCTCAAATCGTCTGGACAATAATTATTGGAACAATTATGATTGCAATGGCGTTAGGCAATATTTATGGAGGAAGGAGCGCCGATAAGAATCCGAATCCTGATAAGCTGTATACAAAGGTTTTAATTGCTGCCATATGGATTGCTGCAATACCGGCGCTTGGCAAATATATTATTCTATTAATTTCAGGAATACTTATTTTTACAGTTAATACTAACCTTTTAATATGGGCGGCGTTTGCTGCATGTATGGTGATTTTTGTTTTCCCTCTGTTTTTGCTTGGAACCGTAACTCCATCATTGGCAAAATATACAGTGCAAAGCCTTGACGACAGCGGTAAGGTTGTAGGAACGCTTGGAGCATTCAATACAGTAGGAAGCATTATTGGAACATTTTTGCCAACATTTGTAACAATCCCGTCAGTGGGTACTTCCATTACGTTTCTGATATTCGCAGGAATTTTACTTGTTATTTCGATTATTTATTTTTTAAGCAAAAAAGAGGGCAAAAGAAAGCTTGTAGTTAGTGCAATCCTGTTTATATTATGTTGTGTGCTTGGGGCGTCTAACAGTTTCGCTTTCTGGGAGACTGATTTAACATATGAGGGAGAATCCGTTTACAATTATCTGCAGGTGAGGGAGGATGACAGCAGGGTTATTTTGTCCACAAATGTTCTTTTTGGCGTACAATCGTTGAAAATGAAAAATGGCGGTTTGACTGGAATGTATTATGACTATGCCATGCTGGCGCCATTGATGAGCGGAAACAACATGAAAGAGGATTTTAATATGCTTATTCTGGGCATGGGAACGGGGACTTATGCTACTCAGTGCAGAAAATATTTTGGGAATATAGATATTGAGGGAGTAGAAATTGACGAAAAGATTACCTCGCTTGCATCGCAATATTTTGATTTACCTCCGGACGTGCCGGTTACGACATATGATGGAAGGGCTTATTTAAATGCTATTGATAAAAAGTATGATGTTATTATGGTGGATGCTTATCAGGATATTACAATCCCGTTTCAAATGTCTTCAGTAGAGTTTTTTTCCCTTGTAAAGGAGCATTTGAAGGAGAATGGGGTTATGGTAGTGAATATGAATATGAGGGGAAGCAAGGAGGGGAATATCAATCAGTATCTTTCAGATACGATTTCTTCGGTATTTTCCAATGTGTATACAGTGGATGTTGACGGTTCAACGAACAGGGAATTGTTTGCGTCAGCTTCTTCTGCCATGTATGACCATTTATATGAGGAGATTAATAGGATTACGAATTATGAGTTAAAGGAATTTGCAAATAAAGCAGCGGACAGGCTGACCGCTTATGAGCCGGGAGATTATGTGATGACCGATAATAAGGCGCCGGTGGAGCTTCTTGGTATTCAGGTGATTGACGAGCTGATTCAGGACGAGGTGCGTTATTATAAGGAAATTTATAAGAGAGAAGGGCTTAAAGGGGTGCTTGATGATTTATAAAATGAATCTGAGTAATGTACTATAGCAGGGAATTAAATTATTTGGTATTTGAGCCGAAAAAGATTTACAACATTTTTGAAACAAAACGTCTGAATATTTAAAGCAATATTCAGACGTTTATTTTTTAATAATTTGCAGGAAATACGAAACAAACTTGCAAAAAGAATTGTTTCAAATCCAGAAATAATTGGAAATCCATAAAGAATTATAGAATAATTTTATTAAAAAATACTGCTAAAATCAAGATTTAATTGTTTTAAAATACTAGATATATGCAATAAATTATATACAAAATGAATATATTTATACACAATTATATAAAATATCAGATTATCAGACAATTTAACAAGTTTTTTATATTTACAATATCCGATGTTTGTAGTATTATGTCAATGGACAAGAAAAGGCATAGATTATTGCATTTTTTTATAGAAAGGACGTGTAGGTATGGAACATTCTATGAATCAGCCGATTGGATTATATGATCCGAGATTTGAGCATGATAACTGCGGTATTGGCGCAGTCGTCAATATCAAAGGAGAGAAAAGCCATCGGACGGTGGCTCAGGCGCTCAGCATTGTTGAGAATCTTGAACACAGAGCAGGAAAGGATGCGGAAGGCAAGACAGGAGATGGCGTTGGTATTTTAATGCAGATTCCGCATAAGTTCTTTAAGAAGGTAGCAAAGCCTTTAGGAATTTTACTTGGTGAGGAGAGAGAATATGGGGTTGGTATGTTCTTTTTCCCTCAGGACGAGCTTAAGAAGAATCAGGCAAAAAAAATGTTTGAGATTATTGTAGACAAGGAAGGTTTAGAATTTCTTGGCTGGCGTGAGGTTCCTACGGTACCGGATGTTCTTGGGCACAAGGCGCTGGAATGTATGCCCTGCATTATGCAGGCGTTTGTGCAAAAGCCAAAGGAGATAGATAAGGGACTTGATTTTGACCGCAAGCTTTATGTGGCGAGGCGCGTATTTGAGCAGTCCAATGATAATACCTATGTTGTGTCGTTAAGCAGCAGGACAATTGTATATAAAGGAATGTTTCTTGTAGGACAGCTTAGAACGTTCTTTTCGGATTTGCAGGATGAGGATTTTGAGTCTGCTATTGCTATGGTTCATTCCCGCTTTTCCACTAATACCACGCCAAGCTGGGAGAAGGCGCATCCAAACCGTTTTATGGTACATAACGGAGAGATTAATACAATACGTGGAAATGAAGATAAAATGCAGGCAAGAGAAGAAAATATGGAGTCTGATTATTTGAAGAATGAGATGCATAAGCTTATTCCGATTGTTAATCCGGCAGGCTCCGATTCTGCAAGGCTTGACAATACTCTGGAGTTTTTGGTTATGAGCGGTATGCCACTGCCAAAGGCAGTTATGATTACAATTCCTGAGCCTTATAGCGCTAACAATACCCTGAGCCAGAAGAAAAAGGATTTTTATCAATATTATGCCACAATGATGGAGCCTTGGGACGGACCGGCATCAATTTTGTTCTCCGATGGGGATATTATGGGAGCAGTGCTTGATAGAAACGGGCTTAGACCTTCACGTTATTATATTACTAATGATGGTTACATGATTCTGTCCTCCGAGGTGGGGGTACTGGATTTGGAGCCAAGTAATATTAAGGTAAAGGAGCGTCTTCGTCCGGGCAAAATGCTTCTCGTAGATACAGTAGCAGGAAAAGTTATTGATGATGAGGAACTAAAGGAAGAATATGCAAATGAGCAGCCTTATGGTGAGTGGCTGGATTCCAATCTGGTACGCTTGGCAGATTTAAAGATTCCAAATCAAAAGGTTCCTGAATATGATAAGGAAATGCGTTCGCGGATTCAGAAGGCATTTGGTTATACCTATGAGGATTTGAAGGAGACGATTCTGCCAATGGCGGAAAATGGTTCAGAGGCGGTGGCAGCCATGGGAATTGATACTCCGTTAGCAGTGTTGTCATCTAAGCGCCAGCCACTGTTCAACTATTTTAAACAGTTGTTTGCACAGGTTACTAATCCTCCGATTGATGCTATACGCGAGAAGGTTATTACAAGCACAGAGGTTTATATTGGTACAGATGGTAATCTTTTGGAGGAAAAGGCAGAAAACTGTCATGTGCTTAAGGTAAACGATCCTATATTAACGAATACAGACCTGCTTAAGATAAAAAATATGAAGGAGCCGGGGTTAAAGGTTGAGGTAATTCCTATTACCTATTACAAAAATACTTCTTTAGAGAGGGCTATTGAACATTCATTTATTGAGGCGGACAGAGCTTATCGTGACGGTGCGAATATTTTGATTCTCTCTGACAGAGGAGTAGACGAAAACCATGTAGCAATTCCGTCTTTGCTGGCAGTATCAGCAATGCAGCAGCATTTGGTAAAGACAAAGAAAAGAACATCGGTAGCTATGATTCTGGAGTCGGCAGAGCCGAGAGAAGTGCATCATTTTGCTACACTTTTGGGATATGGCGCCTGTGCGATTAATCCTTATCTGGCACAGGAATCAATCAAGGAGCTTATTGATGAGGGAAGCTTAAATAAGGATTATTATGCAGCGGTAAATGATTACAATGCGGCTATTCTTGGCGGAATTGTAAAGATTGCATCTAAGATGGGTATTTCTACAATCCAGTCTTATCAGGGCTCGCAGATTTTTGAGGCAATAGGAATTGATTCCGATGTTATAAATAAGTATTTTACAAATACTGTAAGCCGAATTGGCGGAATTACTTTGGAAGATATTGCGGAGGATGTTGACGTAAGGCATTCGGGAGCGTTCGATTTATTGGGCTTGAACCAGCCCTTAACACTTGACTCCAACGGATGGCATAAGAGCAGGAGCGGCGGAGAGGTGCATTTATATAATCCACAGACTATCCATGCTCTGCAGGTATCAACAAGGACAGGTGATTATAGTAAATTTAAAGAATATACAAAGATGATTACAGAGGAGATGGAGCCTTGTAACCTTAGAGGTTTATTGGATTTCAAATATCCTAAAAAGGGAATTTCGATTGATAAAGTAGAGAGTGTTGAAGAAATTGTTAAACGATTTAAAACCGGTGCAATGTCTTATGGTTCTATTTCTAAAGAGGCGCACGAGACAATGGCAATTGCTATGAATATGCTGCATGGCAAATCCAATTCAGGCGAAGGAGGAGAGGATTTAGAGCGTATGCAGACTAAGGGCAGCAAGGTAGATCGTTGTTCTGCTATAAAGCAGGTAGCATCAGGGCGTTTTGGAGTTACAAGCCGATATTTAGTCAGTGCAGAAGAGATTCAGATTAAGATGGCGCAGGGGGCAAAACCGGGAGAAGGAGGTCATTTGCCGGGGAAAAAGGTATACCCATGGATTGCTAAGACAAGGCATTCTACACCGGGAGTAGGGCTTATTTCTCCGCCGCCTCATCATGATATCTATTCCATTGAGGATTTAGCACAGCTTATTTATGATTGTAAAAATGCAAATGTTAATGCCAGAATTAGTGTGAAATTAGTGTCTGAGGCAGGTGTTGGTACAGTTGCTGCAGGCGTTGCAAAGGCGGGAGCGCAGGTTATTTTAATCTCAGGATATGATGGCGGAACCGGCGCCGCTCCAAGAAATTCCATTCACAATGCGGGGCTTCCTTGGGAATTAGGTCTTGCTGAAACCCATCAGACTTTGATTTTAAATGACCTTCGCAATAAGGTTATTATTGAGACGGATGGTAAGCTTATGACGGGACGAGATGTGGCAATTGCCGCTATGCTTGGCGCTGAGGAATTTGGATTTGCAACTGCACCGCTTGTTACCATGGGGTGTGTGATGATGAGAGTGTGCAATCTGGATACATGTCCGGTAGGTGTGGCTACCCAAAATCCTGAGCTGCGCAAAAGATTTGCCGGCAAGCCTGAATATGTAGTGAATTTTATGAGGTTTATTGCACAGGAGCTTAGAGAGTATATGGCAGCTCTGGGAGTAAAAAGTGTTGACGAGCTAGTCGGACGCTCTGATTTATTAGTTGCAAAGAAAGAGGCAGCGCAGCATAAGATTGATTTGTCTAAGATTTTAAACAATCCATGGGTAAATGAATTTGAGCTTGCTCCTTATAATAAGAAGAATGTATTTGACTTTGAACTGGAAAAGACAAAGGACGAAAGGCTTTTGATGAAAGAGTTTAAGGCTGCTCTGGACAAAAAACAGAAGAGAAGTATAGAAGTGGACGTTACCAATATTGACAGAACCTTTGGAACAATATTTGGCGCAGAAATTACAAGAAAATACTATGATGCATTAGACGAGGACACATTTACAGTAAAATGTAACGGAAGCGGCGGACAGAGCTTTGGCGCATTTATTCCGAGAGGTCTGACCTTAGAGCTTATCGGCGACAGCAACGATTACTTCGGAAAGGGATTATCAGGCGGTAAGCTTATAGTATATCCGCCAAAATCCGCAGCATTTAAGGCAGAAGATAATATTATTATAGGAAATGTTGCATTGTATGGCGCTACAAGTGGAAAGGCTTATATTAACGGAGTGGCCGGAGAAAGATTTTGCGTAAGAAACTCAGGCGCAACAGCAGTTGTGGAAGGGACCGGCGAGCATGGCTGTGAATATATGACCGGCGGACGAGTGATTGTTCTGGGAACAGTAGGAAAGAATTTTGCAGCAGGAATGTCGGGAGGAATTGCTTATGTTCTTGATGAAAACAGCGATCTTTATATGAAGCTTAATAAGGAAATGGTTTCAATGGAGCTTGTAAATGATAAGTATGACGTATTAGAGCTTAAGGATATTATCAGTGAACATGTAGCATACACAAATTCAGAAAAAGGAAAAAAGATACTCGATAACTTTGAAAAATATCTGCCGAAGTTCAAGAAAATTATTCCACATGATTACAAACGTATGATGAATACCATTGTACAGATGGAAGAAAAGGGACTGAGCAGTGAGCAGGCGCAGATTGAAGCATTTTATGCAAATGCCAGAGGATAGGAGGTAGCGTATATGGGAAAACCAACCGGGTTTTTAGATTACGAGCGTATGAACAGTGAGGAAACTGCACCACTTGAGCGTATAAAGAATTTTAATGAGTTTCATATTCCACTGTCAGAGGAGAAGCAGCAGCTTCAGGGAGCAAGATGCATGGAGTGCGGGGTACCGTTTTGCCAGTCAGGAATGATGTTAAATGGTATGGCAAGCGGCTGTCCGCTCCATAACCTGATACCTGAGTGGAATGATTTGGTGTATCGCGGTAACTGGAAGCAGGCGTATTTAAGACTTAAGAAGACTTCGTCCTTTCCGGAATTTACTTCAAGGGTGTGTCCGGCGCTCTGTGAGGCGGCATGTACCAACGGATTGAATGGCGACGCAGTTTCCATAAAGGAAAATGAGAGGGCAATTATTGAGACTGCATATGAAAATGGATGGGCGGATGCAAGGCCGGTAGCAGTCAGAACAGGGAAAAAGGTTGCTGTAATTGGCTCAGGACCGGCAGGGCTGGCAGCGGCTGACCAGTTAAATCAGCGCGGACATGAGGTTACAGTTTATGAACGACATGACCGTATTGGCGGACTTTTGATGTATGGAATCCCTAATATGAAACTGGAAAAGGGCATTATTGACCGTAAGATAAATATTATGAAGGAAGAAGGAGTTATATTTTTAACCGGAATTGATGTGGGAAAGGATATTAAGGCGTCTCAGATAAAAAAGGATTATGATGCTGTGATTTTGGCGTGCGGTGCATCTAATCCAAGAGATATTAAAGCTGTAGGCAGGGATGCAAAGGGGATTTATTTTGCGGTGGATTTCCTTACGAGAAATACAAAAAGCCTGTTAGATTCAGATTTTGAGGATAAGCAATATATAGAATGCAAAGGTAAAAATGTTGTAGTCATTGGTGGTGGAGATACCGGAAACGACTGTGTGGGAACTGCAGTAAGGCATGGTGCAAAGAGTATTGTACAGGTGGAAATGATGCCGCCTTTGCCAAAATGTCGGGCAGAGTCTAATCCATGGCCGGAGTGGCCAAAGGTTTTAAAGACAGACTATGGCCAGCAGGAGGCTATTGCAGTATATGGCAAGGATCCAAGAATATATGAGACTACTGTTAAGGAATTTATAAAGGATAAGAAGGGTAATCTTACAAAAGTAAAGCTTGTGAAGCTTTCATGGGAGAAAAATGAAAAAAACGGTCGTGTCGAGATGAAGGAAGTAGAAGGCAGTGAGAAGGAATATCCGGCGGATATTGTTTTGATTGCCGCCGGATTCTTAGGAAGTCAGGAGTATGTTACTAAGGCTTTTGAGGTTGAAGTTGACGCACGAACGAATGTTGCAACCGAAAAAAATTGTTATCACACCAATGTTAAGAACGTATATACTGCGGGAGATATGCATAGAGGACAATCCTTAGTTGTATGGGCAGTTCACGAGGGAAGAGAAGCAGCGAAGGAAGTGGATATGCAATTGATGGGGTATACAAATCTGGAGTGATAAAGCTTCCATGTTTTGGATTTTTCTTATGTCAGTGTTTGGCAAGTAAAGTGCATATGTTATTTAATTTTTGGCGGTCTGTTTATTTGACCGCCTTTTTGAATGGTCAATTGTGTAAACGAAATAAATAATTCAGGGAAGTAAAAAAAGCAGTTATGCGTAGTCAATACGGTAACTGTTTTTTTATGAGAAAGCAAAGAGATATGAATCCGATAAATCTATGGTTACGGACATGTAAAATGCGTTCGGAAAAGTAT
>CANQSN010000071.1 GCA_947626505.1 uncultured Lachnospiraceae bacterium | reverse complement strand
GAGGCATTAGCTGAAAAAGAAGCCATTATTGCTGCTGAAAGGGCAAGAATTGCGGAATTAGAAGCAATGCTTAAACAGGCTTAAGCTTAAAAAATAATAAGTCATCAGCTTTTTATTTGATATGGCTGGTGGCTTATTTTATTTTTTATAGCAAAAAGGGACAGGAGCGGTAGAGAATGAAAACCAATAAAAATGGTTTTCAATGCGGCTGATAAGATTTGCATTTATATAGGGACAGCATATTTTGTATTACAATTGATAGAAATTATGTTATACTAACCATATAATTTCAGAAAATGAAGAAATACGCAGGAAAAAAGCATCTGTGATAAAACACATAAGCAGATAGTATAATTGTTATGAATCGGTGGAATAGAAACGGAAAATGGACTTGGCGCATATGATACTTTGACTGAAGATGGCAAAGCGCATGATGACTACCGCATTGAGTATCTTAGAAGGCATATTGAGCAGATTAAATTGGCTGTTTAAGAAAGGGTGGAGATGATGGGATACTGCCCATGGTCAGCGATTGATTTAATCTCCACCCATGAAGGGATAGTGAAACGGTATGGATTTATATATGTCAACCGATATGAGTTTGATTTAAAGGATATTAATCGGTATCGTAAGGACTCCTTTTACTGGTATCAGAAGGTTATTGAGACAAATGGAGAGGTTTTGGGATAGCTCATGTATCAATTAAAAAAGGGCGGATTTTAGCAGGGCTTCCATTTCTTGAACGCCCTTTTCCTGAGAGGTAATAATTGACTCAAGAATGGGTTTTAAGGGCATACAGACGGGATATTCCAAAGCGGTTTTAGACATAGCAATAGCGCCTTTATGATGAGGAATCATTTCCCGCATAAAGCTGATATCTATATCATTATCAGGTACCGCAGTTTCCATTTGGTGAAACATTTCCTGCATAATCATGTTCATGTGACGCTGGTAATGTGAGCGCTGCTGTGAAGCTGATGTAAGTCGTTTGCATTTGCAAAGAATATTTTCCATATCATGTATACTCTTGGTTTGTTCAGAGATAATGTCTGTGGCTATGTCTTGTAACGGAATGCATGTAGTATATTGCAGCAGGTTTTTAGACATTTCAATGGCTGCCCTGTGGTGAGGAATCATTTGTACCATAAAATTATATGATATGCTCCGTCCCAGTCTGGCGGAGGTCATACCACAAATCATGGTTTTTAGAATTTCATCGAAATCAGATAGATAACGTTTAGTATTAAGACTGAATTCATTGCAGTCGGTCATATTATATACCTCTTAATTTTGTAATCTTGGTATCATTTTATGCAGAACAGTGAAAAATGTGTATAGAGGGGAGCGTCTGGATGGAACTAGCTAATCAAAAAGAAAATGTTTTAAAGGGAATTAAAATTACAATCGCCTCGGTTTTGGCGATTATGGCGGCGGATTTGTTGGACCTTAGCTACTATGCCACTGCCGGAATTATTACTATATTAACTATTCAGAATACAAAGCGTGAAACGTTTATTACAGCAAGAGATAGGACGTTGGCATTTGCCTTGGCGCTTATTATTGCATGGTCGGCATTTCAGATTTTTGGTTATGGTTTTGCCGCATTTGCTATTTATATTTTATTATTTTCTGTTTCATGCCTTGTGATGAAATGGCAGGCGGCAATAGCAATGGATTCGGTGTTGATTACTCATTTTCTTGCAGAGCAGTCTATGTCAATGCCTATATTGTTAAATGAGATAATGCTGTTTTTCATTGGCACATTTTTTGGCATTTTAGTGAATCTTGATTTGCGGCGCAATGAGAATGCGTTTTGGCAGTGGGCAGATCAGGTTGACGAGCAAATGAAAAGGATACTGTCCTATATGTCTGCATGGATTCTTACAGAAGATAAAAGCGAGTATGAGGACAGTTGTTTTGCAGCTCTTGAAGACGCTGTTTTCAGAGCGGAGGAGGTGGCATGGAGAAATGTGAAAAATACGCTTTTTCAGCAAAGCAGGTATGAGGTGGAGTATATTAGCATGAGGCGTAAACAGATGGAGGTACTGAAACGAATGCAGGAAAGCATTTTAATGCTGTTTAATGTGCCGAAGCAGGCGGCGCCTGTATCTGGTTTGTTAAAGCAGGTCGAGGTGGAATATCACAGAGATAACGATATTCAATTACTTATGAAGGACCTTATATTTTTATTGAAGCAGATGAAGCAGGAGGAACTTCCAAAGGAACGTCAGGAGTTTGAGAACAGGGCTGTGCTTTATTACATTTTAATGCAGCTTAAAGAATTTTTGAGTTTGAAGCAGGAATTTATGAAGAAATGGAATAATAATTAAACCGAGGTTGCGGCAGTGGTGCAATATATGGTAATATTTATCATATGGGAGTTTTCTTCCAGCAGATAAACGCTCTGCGAGAATGCACATGGATTCGGATTAGAAGATATCTGCGAAAGCAGAGACGAATCCCGCGCCAAGACTCGCAAACGAGTGTTTACTAAAATATATAAAAGAAAGAAGGAATGTGCATGAAAAGATTTGATGGATTTATGAAGGGTGTGAATCTGGGCGGCTGGCTTTCACAGTGTATCAGTTATGATAAAGAGTATTTTGATACGTTTATTACAGAGGAGGATATTAAAAAGATTGCAAGCTGGGGACTTGACCATGTGAGGGTTCCGGTGGATTATAATATTGTGGAAAATGAGGATGGCGCTTATAAGGAGGAGGGCTTTGCTTATATTAGCAAATGCATAAGCTGGTGTGAGTCTTATGGACTCCATATGATTTTGGATTTGCATAAAACATATGGATATACATTTGACCCATTGGATAATGGTGATTTAGAGGAGTTTTTCCATAATGAAGAGTTACAGGCACGTTTTATAAAGTTATGGAAGGAATTTGCCAGAAGGTATGGTTCTCACAGTGACACAGTTGCATTTGAGCTGTTAAATGAAATAGTAAGCCCTTCTGTATCGGATGCATGGAATGAAATAGCAAACCGGACTATAGAAGCTATCAGGGAGGATGCAAAGGATACTTATGTAATTTTTGGAGGAGTATGCTACAACAATGTGAACAGTGTGAAGCTTTTGGCAAAGCCTTATGACGACAAGGTGGTTTATAATTTCCATTTTTATGAGCCACTGGCATTTACCCATCAGAAAGCATACTGGGTAGAGAATATGTCGCCTGATTTTGAAATTGGTTATCCGGATACAAAGGAAAAATATATGGATAGCAGTGAGTTTTTGAGCAATGAATTAGTGGGTGCGCTTAATGAATTTTCTTTGGATATGATGGACCGGAAGTTTATGGAGGCTATGATGTCTTCGGCTGTAGAGGCGGCAGAGAAAAATAATGCATACCTTTACTGTGGCGAGTATGGAGTGATTGACCAAGCGCCGCTTGAAGATACTCTTAGATGGTTCGAGGATATTCATGAAACATTTGAACATTATGGTATTGGACGGGCTGTTTGGAATTACAAGCAGAAAGACTTTGGTATGGTGGATGAACATTATAAGCCGATTCAGAAGGAATTAATTAAGAATTTATAGTTTAACCTTTTTAGGCGAGAAGTCCCCGCCTCTAAGCGAGTTTTTTACAGGTATGATTTCCCCTGAGTAGAAATGGTAATAACCAGATCTGCTTAGGGGATTTTTGATTGAAAATTGTGGTAAAAATAGCCACAATTAAATTGTTGAAATTGGTAAATATTCACAAAATTTAAAAAATTTAAAATTTTATGTCAGAATTTGAATAAAAAACGACTTTATTATATATAGAGGGGAAATTTTATATATTGTATATAAATTTTATTCTAAGGAGGTGAGAAAATTAGAAAAAGGACGGCAATATTTATGGAAGCGGCTATGGCGGCTGCCGGATGCGTCCATATACCTGTTTTTGAAACTTTATTTTGAATTAATAATGAGGGGAATAAACTATAAGCTAAGGAAGGAAGAACTATCATGGCGAATGGCGGAAAAATTGTATTGAAAAATAAAACACCTTATACTTGGATGCTTGCATATAAGCATTGTTCTTTAGTAAACAGTTGGGAGTTTACAGAAAAGGTAGATAAATACAGTATATCCGAAGTAGTTATTGACTGGAATGAGGAAAGTAATTGTGAAGTTGTAAAGGCGTCTGACAGAGACGTCAGAAACTATTTAGATATGTGGTGTCAGGATACCAATTCACTTGATTATGAGATTGATATTGATGAAATTATAAGTATACTTTCAAAAAAGCAGGCAAGCAACTTAAGCCTTTCATGGGAACCCTATGGCTACATTCATTTTCATGTTAGGAATGCAGATACATATAATACTGAGGAGGAGAGGAAAGAAATAATTATTGATATTGAGCATGTTCATAACAAGTCGGCTATTAGTTTCCAAATTGATAACTGCAACAGGGTATTAGAGGAATTATCTAATAAAAATAAAAGAATACTTAATTTTGATTTTGGTGAAACAGAAGAGAATGCAAAAGAGAATTTTATATGCAATTTTAATACTCTTTGTGATTCCAAGGAAATAATGTCAGAGAAAGATGAGCTTAAGAATAAAATAATGAGGAATTTCTACTTTTTCTGATGCAGACTGCTATATCTTTTATAAAGCTATATAATTAAATAAAATAACTATAAGCAAATGCAAAGCAGAGGAGATGAACAAAAGCAGGAAAAACAAACAGATTTGTAATGTGTTCAGCACTTTTCCTTGGAAAAAAGCCTAGGTCGGCGTGCCGGTCCATAATAATTTTATCAGTTTCATTTGCATTGATTTGACAAAATGTGAATATTGCATTATTGTATATAGTGTCATGTAATTAATAAATGAGCAATATCATGTATCTTGTACTGATTTTGCAGTACACTAATGTTAAGACCTAAGCAAAGGGGAATTGTAAAATGCATAAGGAAATGATTTATCAAATTATGAATGGCAACATAGATTTAGAGAAAATATCTTTGCCAAAAGATATGATTATTGAAGATGAATTTAAAGACGATAAACCATGCGGCCAGTTATACGACAAGGTTTATAAGGCAAAGATTCGCTTGTTGCATAGACTCGGAGTAAATGAAGACTCGGATATTGAAGAAATAATTGATTCTATGAATGAGATATCTGAAATACTTGCATTGAAGATGTATGAATATGGAGCCGGAATTTAATATGCATATTTAAGTCAGTGAAAAGCAGTTATGGGGATGATTGTCACCATAGCTGCTTATTTTATAGGGTATCGTTAAACCGGTTTTGAAGTTACTTAAAAAACAGAAATATCCTGACAAAATAATCATAATATTATAGAAAAATAAAAGCATAGATGATACAATATTTATATTCTTAATAATTTCTTATAAAAATAATATTGAGATAGGAGAATGAACCGTTGGATAAGAGAATGACAGAAAAGGTTGAGGATATAGTAGTTCCGGTATTTACGCCAAAGCAGGTTTTAAAGGCAATGGAGCATACGGGCGTATATTTATTTAAGTATTTCCCACAGACGAAAATGTGCGTAATGAATGAGCGTACCAGCAGAAAGTTTAATTGCAAAAGGATTTACTATGATATGCCGGAAAGCTTTGGAAACGATTTTGTATATGATGAGGACAGGGCGCATTATGAGGCAATGTATAAAAAAATCAATTCGGGGGAGGAGGCTGCATCCTCGGAGTTTCGCAGTAAAAGCGGGAATACATGGTGCAAAGTCAGGATGACTACTGTGGAGTGGGACGAAGATGGAAAACCTCAGCTATGCGCCGGAATAGTAGAGGATTGCTCATATAGCAGAAATCGAGAGAGAGAATTGCTGGTACTGCAGAAAGAGCAGGAAAGAGTGTCTGCTCTTTTGCGTCGGGAAAAAAAGAGGTATAGGGAGGCGCTTATCGCTAACAGCGAGTATCTTTTTGATTTTGATGTAACAGAGGGATTATTGCAGGTAGATTTCCGCTATACGTGGAACGATTCCCTGATGACAAAACGGTTTGGGTTAGCCTTGCCGGTAGGATATGATGAAATGATGAGAAGATGGGTGGAGGTTACAGAGCCGCAGTTTTTAACATCGGAGTCTTATAGCTATTTGACCTGTGGGGAATTGCTCAAAAAGTATCAGCAGGGAACTACGCATATTGATATGGAATACTACATTCCCTCCGAGGACCGCTATTTGCGAAATGTCATTCTTTTGTCTGAGGACGAGGGGAACGGTCATGTTATGGCAGTTATTTATGCAGTGGACATTACGGAAAATGTCAGGGAGGAAACGAGAAAGCGTAACGAGCTGTTATTAAAGAATCAGGAGCTTCAAAAGCAGGTGGAAATTACTAAGTCATTTAGCAGCATTTATTTTGGTTCATGGGAAGTGGACTTAACTAAATGCAGAATAGAAGAAATTGAAGTTCCGGAGTGGGCGCACAATATTGTGGCGGATTCTAAGGGTAATTTTATAAAGGCAATGGATATTATGCGCAATTCTTTTGTACATGAGGATACGTGGTCAGAGTTTAATAAATTGACAGATTATTCTACTATGGCAGACAGGCTTAGAGGGGATAGTATAATTAGCTGTGAGTATCAGACAAAACAGTATGGATGGTGCGAGGCTGATTTAATTCCTATGAAATGGGATGATGAATATAATGTATTAAGGGCGATTTTTGCTGTAAGAGGAATTAACGCTCAAAAACAATTAGAGCTTGACGCTAAACAGGCGTTACAGGAGGCTTATGAAAATGCCAGACGTGCAAATGTGGCAAAGACGGAATTTCTGTCAAGTATGAGCCATGATATGCGTACTCCGATGAATGCCATTATCGGAATGACAGCTATTGCGGGAACACATTTAGATGATAAAGAGAGAGTGGCGGACTGCCTTTCAAAGATTACTATATCCAGCAAACATCTCCTGGGTTTGATTAATGACGTTCTTGATATGAATAAAATTGAATCAGGAAAAATGAATCTGAGTGCGGAAGCATTTAGTCTTTCTGAACTGGTGGATAATCTGCTTACCATGTCAAAGCCGCAGATTGAGGAGAGAAAGCATCAATTGAATGTCAGTATACAGGGAGTCGAGCATGAGAACGTAATAGGCGACAGTCAACGAATACAACAAATCTTTATGAATTTGATGGGTAATGCGGTTAAATATACGCCGGAGGGCGGGAAAATTAGTCTTAGTATTCAGGAGCGTTCTACTAACCGCCCTAAAATAGGGTGTTATGAGTTTGTGTTTGAGGATAATGGCATAGGTATGAGCAAAGAATTTTTGCTCACAATTTTTGAACCGTTTGCAAGAGCAAAGGATTCGCGCGTAGAAAAAGTGCAGGGTACCGGTTTAGGAATGGCTATTACTAAAAACATTATAAGCATGATGAATGGCGACATAAAGGTGGAAAGTGAATTAGATAAGGGAACAAAGATTACAGTTACTATTTTTCTGGAGATTCAGGATACAGATGTGGAGCAGAGCGTTGAAGAATTTGTGGATTTGCCTGTTCTGGTAGTAGACGATGAGCAGACAGCCTGTGAATATGCTTGTGAGATGCTTGACGGGCTTGGCATGAAGGGCGAATGGGTATTAACAGGGCGCGAGGCGTTAGAATGGGTTTGCAAAAAACACGAGGCGGATGAAGATTATTTTGCAGTCATTATGGATTGGAAAATGCCGGAGATGGACGGTCTTGCTACCACTAAAGAAATGCGAAGGAGAGTTGGAGAAAAGGTACCCATTATCATTATTTCTGCTTATGACTGGTCTGATATTGAATTTGAGGCCAGAGCGGCAGGGGCAAATGCATTTATTTCAAAACCGTTATTTAAATCAAGGGTAATACATTTGTTTAAATCTATGATGGGCGATGGGGAAGCTCCGATTGAAGCTGCATCCCTTGAGCATTTTGCAAAGAGAGATTTCAGTGACAAACGGGCGTTATTAGTGGAGGACAATGAACTGAATGCAGAGATTGCCGGAGAGATTTTGGGCATGGTTAAGCTTAATGTAGATTATGCCAATGATGGAAATAATGCAGTTGAGATTATGGAAAATGCAGAAGAAGGATATTATGATATTATCTTTATGGATATACGAATGCCATTTATGAATGGTTATGAAGCCACAAGAGCGATTCGCAATCTGCCCCGCAAGGACGTGAAAGAGATTCCGATTATCGCTATGACTGCTAATGCATTTGCAGAGGATGTGCGGGAAGCAAAAAATTCAGGTATGAATGAGCATATTGCGAAGCCGCTGGATTTTGACCAGCTATTAAAGGCGTTGAATCACTGGCTGGGTTAGTAAATTAACTTTTTATGCGGCAGCGTATAAAGGGTTATTCTAATAAGATGGAGGAGCTTATAATGAAAAATCAAGAGGGAGATAGCATAATCCAGACAGAAAATGGAGCAAAGATTGCTATGCGGGTGTCGACGGTCAGCATTATAGTTAATCTTGTTTTATCTGTTTTTAAGTTTATTGCAGGTATATTTGCCCACTCAAGCGCTATGTTGTCGGACGCAGTTCACTCCGCATCTGATGTGTTCAGTACGTTTATTGTTATGATTGGCGTTACGATGTCAGAGAAGGAGGCGGATAAGGAGCATCCATACGGACATGAAAGACTGGAATGCGCAGCCTCTATTATATTGGCGGTAGTACTTGCGCTTACCGGACTTGGAATTGGAATTACAGGCATTAAAAAGGTTATTAGCGGTAACTATGACACGCTTATAATTCCGGGATTACTTGCGCTTATAGCAGCCATTGTGTCGATTGTAGTAAAGGAATGGATGTATTGGTATACCAGGGCAGCAGCAAAAAGGATTAATTCCGGAGCGTTAATGGCGGATGCATGGCACCATCGTTCAGATT